>JBDMZA010000194.1:0-2827 GCA_039770155.1 Clostridiales bacterium | reverse complement strand
GCATAATCAAAAATTTCATAAGACAATTTTTTTCTGAAAATATCGATGGTTTAACGAATTTTCAAAAAAAGTTGACTAGTTTATTTTTTGATTCTGTCTAACTTAGGAGAGCCTAAAAAATAATACCAAATTCTTTTCGTCTGAAGTTCGCTTAAATCATGCGAATTCATACTCGAGAATTAAAGTTTATTTTTTGGCTATCCCTTAAAAATGAACATAATCTTATAAAAAAAAGGGCTAATTTAAATATGATAGATAAAGGATTTTCAGACTTAATAGAAAAACAAATAAACTATTCAAAGCAATTGTTCCTTGTTGATATAATAGATCCTAGATTATATGGTCTATTCTTATCAGAAAATATTTTTTCAAATAAAAAGATTTTTGAATACATTGACATTATTGATGAAGACGATAATAGTTACAAAGAAGGTTCAAAAAAGGCATTAGTTATCAGTTCTATTGCTCCACACCTTAATAAAACTATGCTTAATAAATATTTTGATATTTCTTCAAAATTAAAAATATCTTCCCATAGTCTTCAAGCAATGTCTTCATTATACCCATATTTAGAATACTATACTCGTTTAAATATAATAAAAGATATTATTAATTCCATTGATAATATGAATGATATAAGTTATATTAAACCAATTTTTAAAAATGTAGATAAATATGAAAAAGAAGTTAAAGAACTAATGGAGTTTCTTGTAAACAGGTTTTCAACATTAAGTGACAATGAAGTTTACTACAATATTATACACCTTGGAGAGTTTTTAAGTAAATTATTTTTCAAAAAATCTTGGGAGCGCGTACTAACTATATCAGATAATAATACTAAACTTAAAAGTTTAATTATTTTGGCTCTAAACTATAATGGAAAAGAAAATAAATTTTACATTGATCAATTAATAAAACATATAAAAAAATCTGATGAATTCACAAAAATAGATAATTTTTATTATATAGCAAAATTAATAAATAAGTTAGATATCAATCAAAAAAAATTCCTACTAAAAAAATCCTTTGAAATTATAGATAGAAATAATTGTTCTTCCATTGAGTCATTTATTTTCAATATAGTTCCTCATTTAGATAAATCATATTTAGATAGTATTGAAGAACTGGTAAAAATAAGCTCTGGGTCTCCTCTAAGTCCAGTAATAAAACATATTATTGTAGCTCAAAAGTTTCAAGAAATCAAAAATTCTTGGACCAAAAAAGCTGAAGATTGTCTTAACAAAAATTGGGATAGTTCAAATTTTACAGATGTTATAAGCTATGCTTTTTTTATAAGTTCTTATGTCATCAATGAAAGAAAAGACTATTGGCAAAGTAGAGCAATAAAAAAATTAAAAGAACAGCATTTAAATATATCATTTTTTGAAGAATCAAGAGAATTTAATTGGAATTATATAACTGATAACATAATGGATAAACATATAAAATCACTAATAGATGCTTTTTCAATTATAATTGATGCAAAATCATCAATACTTGCATTGACTAAACTTGCACTTGTAAGGGAAAAACCTATAGTAAAATACAAAACTTTAATATACGAAAAAATCTTTTTTCGTTCCCAAACACCTTTTGATTCCCTTGTATTTATAAAAGAATTTTTCACATTAATTAATCTCAATCCTGATAAAGAATTTAATTTGCTCTTTGATAAAATAGAATCTATTTATAATAATAGTAAAATTGCTGATGAAAATTTATATTCAGTAGCAAAATCTTTTACAATAACATATGCTAAACTTGATAATTTAAAAAAATCTTTACATTGGCGTTCTATTTGTCTATCTAGATTAGACAAAAACTTTAAAATACAAACTCTTTCAAAATTGGATTCTGAACTATCAGATAATTTAATAATTACTAAAAATAATAAGCTTTCAATTTTTTCATCAATAGATAGTTCTTATTTGAAAGTTAAAATTTTTTTGAAATCAAAAAAAATTAAAAATGCCTTAGCTCAAATAGACTATATTTCCAATAATTTAGAGAAATTAATATCATTAATTGAAATTGGAAATGTACAAAATTCAAAAGAAACTTATGCATTAATTGAAAGCAGTGCTAATTTAATAAATCTTTTATCAATAGATGAGTTGAATTTTATTTTATCAAAAATAAAATTTCCTATTAACATTAACTTATTTAATATTTTTATTAATTCAAGAAATTTAATTAAAGAATATCCAAATAATGAAAATTTTAAAAAACAAGACTTTATTAATTCTTTGACATATAAAATTCCAATAAATTTATTTAATAATATAAAAATAATTGAAACCTTACTACAAGAAAATACAATTGTTTATTTATCCAAGAATATACCTTTCAGACAATTAAATACAGGTTTTTCAGAAAAAATTATTGCATTTTCAAAAAAATCAACTTCTATCTATTTTCCAACAATATATGAACTATCAAAACGATCACCTAAATTAGTAAAAAAAGAATTCGTAAAAATATTAAATACACATAGTGATTATAATAGTTTAAAATGGATATTACCATTTTTAAAATTCAAACAAAAAAGATATGCAAAAAAAATTATTTCTTCTTGGGAAAATCCATTTGAAAAAATTCATGGTCTTTTTTTACTGAAAAATAAAATAAAACATAAAATAATCGCACATATTTTAGCTTTTAAAAACAAAACTATTAAGAATCACCTATCAATTGAATCTTATGAAATCACATATAACATATGGCATTTTTTAGATGAAAATGAACAAGCAAATCTTTTATGTCTTCTTTTAAAAAAACCAAAGAAATCAAATTCTGAAATTGATATTATTATAAAACTGTTTGAATT
>JBDMZA010000193.1:0-9429 GCA_039770155.1 Clostridiales bacterium | reverse complement strand
TTATGAAATGTGAGGTTTGAAAGTGGATAAAAAAATATTTAAAAATATTATAAGTTCAGATTATGAACATCCTTATGATAAAAAGGCTTTGAAGATTCTTAAAAAAACACCTGGAATAGATTTGATAGTTAAGAAGTTTTGGGAATTAGGAATAGAAAAAATATTGAAGATTCAATATACTGGTTCTCATATTAGAGTAACAAAGAATAACTTACCTGAATTGTATAAAACTTATATACAAACATGTGAAATTCTTGATATGAATAAAATTCCAGATTTATATCTTATAATGAATTATAATATAAATGCTTTTACTACAGGGGTTAACAATCCAATAGTAATTTTGAATACTTCTTGTTTAGATTTATTAAATGAATCAGAACTTAGATTTATTATTGGTCATGAATTAGGTCATATAAAAAGTGGACATGTTCTATATCATCAAATTGCGAATATATTACCGCATATAGGAAACATGGTGGGCAATGCTACTTTTGGAATAGGTAATCTTTTGTCAATAGGACTTCGCATTGCAATACTAAATTGGAAGAGGATGGCTGAATTTAGCTCTGACAGAGCAGGATTGCTTGCTTGTCAAGATATTAATAGTGCTATAAATACCATGGTAAAAATTTCAGGTTTACCAACAAAGTATTATTCAAAAGAAATAGTTGAGGATTTTTTAAAACAAGCTAAAGAGTTTGAAGATTTAGATTATGATAATTTGAGTAGATTAACAAAATATTTTATTGCAATTGAAATGTCGCATCCATGGACTGTTCTTAGGGGATCAGAATTTATAAAATGGACAGAAACAGGACGATATGATGAAATTTTAAAAACTGATTTTGATAAAAGACAAATATTAGATATGAATTATAATCAGTGTCCTTTCTGCAACACTGAAATTACAAAATCATATAAATTTTGTGTAAAATGTGGAAGGAAAATAAAAAATATTAGTTAAAAAATAATATTGAATCATCTGGTATGTTTAAGGCGTAATCAAAAATTTCAGAAGACAACTTTTCATGAAAAATAGTAACATTTAAAACATACCAGATCTATTTATAAGGCATAATCGAAAATTTCAGAAGACTATTTTTTAGGATAGTTTATACATTCAAGAATTCTTTTTGCTAAAATATCAGATCTTTTTATAGCAAAAATATCTTCTTCAGATGGTTTTTGGGCGCATACTCCATGATGACCACAATCATCTGAAATATATCCATCACCTATTATGTACATTCCATGTACTAACATTAAGTCATGTATGGCTTTTATAGTTGTTTCCTGACCACCAAATCTTGAAGCACCAACACATACAGCAGCTCCAAGTTTGTTATATAAAGCTTTTTCAGATCTTAAAGTTCTTGTTTTATCAAAAAAACATTTTAATTGACCAGACATAGTACCAAAATATGATGGACTTCCAAGAATAAATGCATCAGCTTTCTTCATTAATTCAAATACATCAGATAATTTTTTGTTTTTATAACAAATACCTGTGCAAGGGTTTGTACAAGCAGTGCAAAAGGGTGAATGTAGGTCGTTTAGTGTTTCTTCGGCATTAATATGATATGTTTCATGACCATGTGCTTTGATTTTTTTCAATATTTCATTTATAATAAATGAAGTATTACCATTTTTATCAGGACTACCATTTATACCCATTACAATCATTTAAAATTCCTCCATTTTAATAAAGTTTATTTATTAAGTTACAATAAATAAATGATTTGGTCAAGTTTATAAGTTATTATTTCAGAAATTTTGATTTTAATATTTACTATAAATATCATAATATATTATAATTAAAATATCCTTTACAAAATATACTTAAAATTGAATAATTAATTTAATTTTATAATAATTATTAGTTAGGCATCATAAAATAATACCAAATTCTCTTCGTCTGAAATTTGCTTGAATTGTACGAATTCATACTAAAGAAAAATTCTAAAAATCAAAAAATATTAAGTTCGACAAAATTTTATTACTTTTAGGGGAGTCACTCAATATGGAATCTAATAATCTGCATAAGAATAACATTAAATATTCTTTAATTCAAAAAATACTTAGAATGGAGAAAATTAGAAATAAAAAATTTATTGTATATACTAAAGTACATGTACTTATTTTGACAATACTATGTATTACTTTGTCAGTATATGTTTTAGATTATGACAAAATCTATAGTGGAGTTTATATACATGGAGAAGCTTTTGGTAAAATGACAAAAGAAGAAGCTTTAGATAAATTTGATAAAGTCCTTTTAGAAAAAATTAAAAAGGATAAAATTACTTTAAAATCGGATAGTGATACAATTTCATTTTCTATGGAAGATATAGGCATTAATTATAATAGAGATGATGTTGTAAATAAAATTTATAGTATGGGAAGAGATGGGAATTTTATAAATAGAATTTTTGATTTGGTAAATTTAAAGTTTAATGAAAATAATGTTTCTTATGTAGATTTTAAAATTAATGATTTATTATTGGATAAATATATTAATGAATTTTATAAAAAAACTTATGTTAAATCCAAAGAGTATTCTTATAAATTAGATGAAAAATCATCATCAATAATTATAAATTCAGGTACACCTGAAAAAAAAGTTAATAAAGAAACTTTGAAAGAAAGGATTTTAGATAAAGTTTTGTATGGAGAAACGGAAGATTTTTTTGTTGAGAGGGATATAATTAAACAAAAAAAGATAGATGTTGATGATACTTATAAGAAATTAAACATTGATTCTAAAAATGCAACTGTTAAACTTATAAATTTGAAAAGTTATGAATTAGTAGAAGAAAAGGATGGAGTGGAAATAGATAAAACTGTATTAACAAATAAGATAAATGAAATTAATCAAATGGACAATAAGAATGTTAACATACCTGTAGATATTACAAAACCTTCTATGAATATTGAGCAATTAAAAAATAAGGTTTTCAAAGATTTATTGGCAACTTATCAAACTTCATTTGGAGCAAATTATTCAAGAAATACAAACATATCATTAGCTTCAGCTGCAATTAATAATAGTATAATTATGCCAGGAGAAAAATTTTCATTTAATGGTATAGTTGGACAAAGAACAGCAGCAAAAGGTTATCAATCAGCACCGGTTTATGCAAATGGTGAAGTTACTACAGGCATTGGTGGTGGAATTTGCCAAGTTTCAACAACTCTTCATAATGTAGCATTAAGAATTCCATATATTGAAATTGTACAAAGACAAAGTCATATGTTTCCTGTGAATTATGTTCCATATGGTTATGATGCTACAGTTTCCTATGGAAGTGTTGATTATGTGTTTAAGAATAATTCTAATTATCCCATTAGAATTAATATTTATATTTCTGGAGGAACTTTAAATGCTTCAATTACAGGTACAAAAGAGAATAATAGAACAGTGTCCTTATTTGCAGAATCAACTGGATTAACATTTTATGTATATAGAACAATAAAAGATGGTGAAAAAGTTATTTCAAAAGAAACATTTACAAGTAGTTATAGAACACATCCTTAGGATAGCCTAAAAAATAATACCAAATTCTTTTCGTCTGAAGTTCGCTTAAATCATGGGAATTCATACTCGAGAATTAGAGTTTATTTTTGGATTCTGCCTAAAGGAAATGTGGTAAAAATGAGGATTACTCTAAGGAGGATTTAAGTGAAAAAAGATGCAATATACTTAGCTATAAAATATAGAACTGTAACATTTTTTATTATAATTTTAATTGTTTTATCAGGAATATATAGTTACCATATAATGCCAAGACAGGAGATTCCAGATGTTAGCGCACCTATAGCGAAAATTACTACTGTTTATCCAGGAGCCTCACCAGAAGATGTTGAAAAATTAGTTACAAGTAAGATAGAAGATAAAGTTTCAGAAATTTCTGATTATGAAAGTATTAATTCATATTCTAACAATAATTTGTGTGTTGTAGTTGTATATTTAACAAATGATGCAGATATTGAGAAGTCATGGAATGAACTAAGAACTAAAATTGATGAAGCACAAAATAATATTCCAGAGCAATGCTCAGATATAGATATTGATACAAACTTAATTGAAACAGCTGGCATGATAATAAGTTTGTCGGGAGACAATTATAGTTATGAAGAGTTAGCAGTTTTTGCAGAAAAGTTTGAAGAAGAACTAAGTCGTATAGAGGGTATATCAAAATTTGATATCACTGGAAAATTGGAAAAACAGGTAAGTATAACTGTAGATTCTTCGCAAATAAACAATTATGATATTTCATATGAAGATATTATAACAGCAATTAAGGCAAGTAATGTTAATATACCTTCAGGAACTATTACAAGTGGTGATATAAAAATGAATGTAAGTGCAAGAGGAACTTATAATTCATTAAAAGATATAGAAGATACTGTAATTGGTTCTTCGACAACTAGTGGTGCATTAGTAAGACTTAAAGATATAGCAAATATTGATATGAGTTTTGCTGATACAAATTATAAAATTAAGCAAAATGGAAAGAATGCGGTTTTGTTAACAGGATACTTTAAAAATGATTTAAATATTGTTGATGTTGGAGATAAAGTTGAAAAAAAATACAAAGAATTATCAAAAAATCTTCCTGAGGATGTTATCATAGATCAAGTATCATATCAACCAAAAGATGTTGATAAAGCAACGAAAAGTTTTATTATAAGCCTATTAGAAGGTATGCTATTTGTTATTATAGTTGTTTTTATTGGTATGGGAATTAGAAATGCGATTGTTGTATCGACTGCAATACCTGTGTCTATTTTAATAACTTTTATTTTTATGCAATTTATGAGTATAAAACTACATCAAACTTCTATTGCAGCACTTATCGTATCATTAGGAATGATTGTTGATAATGCTATAGTAGTAGGTGATTCTATACAAGTTCGAATAGATAATGGTGAAGATAAATTAGAAAGCTGTATAAAAGGTACAAGAGAAACTATTATACCAATTTTAACATCTACACTTACTACTATAGCTGTTTTCGCACCATTACTATTTTTACCTGGAGCTTCGGGAGAATATTTAAAAAGTGTTCCACAAATTTGTATAATAGCTCTTTCAGCTTCATTTTTAGTTGCAAATATTGTTACACCATCTATGGCATATGTATTTTTTAGAAAATCAGAGAATAAAAAGCACAGAAATAACGTAATAAGAAAATTTTTCAGAAATTTACTTGAACTTGCTTCAAGAAAAAAAGTAATAACAATATTAATAGCAATAGTTATATTTACAGGAGCTATATTTTTGGCGGGAAAACTTGGTTTGCAATTTTTCCCAAAAGCAGATAAAAATATAATAACTATTTATATTAAGGCAGAAAATAATACAGATTTATCAAAAACTGAAGATTTAGTAAAAAAAGTCGAGGAGATATTAAAAAAGGAAAAAGAGGTTAAAACTTATACAGCAGCAATTGGAGATGGTTTACCAAAATTCTTTTTTTCATTGCCTACAGGAGTACAATCAAATGATTATGCACAATTATTAGTTGAGTTAAATCTTGAAAAAGGTAATAAGTATAAGGACAATAGTGATTTTGTAAGTTACATTCAGGATAAATTTGATGATACTATAGTTGGAGCAAAAGTCACTGTAAGAGAGTTAGAAAATGGTCAACCTATTGGAAAGCCTATACAGGTTCAAGTTTCAGGAGATGATACTGAAGAACTGATAAAATCTGCTAATATGGTAGAAGATACTTTAAATAAAATAAAGGGAACTATAAATGTTGAGTCAGATTATTCAGAAAAGAAGTATGAATACCAAGTGGATGTTGATAATGAATTAATTGCTTCTATGGGACTGACTCAGGCGGATATTCAAAAAGAAATTAGTCTTGCATTAAGTGGAACAAAGGCATCTATATTTAGAAAAGATGGTAAAGAATATGATATTTATGTTAAGGGTAATATAAATTCTCCTGATTCACTATTAAATTTAAAAATAAAGTCTAGTATTACTTCACAAAAAATTTTCTTAAAACAAATTGGTAAAGTTGATATGGTAGCTAAAACATCACAGATAAAAAAATATAATAAGAATGTTACTGTAGTTATTTCAAGCGATGTTGATCAAGGTTATAGTGCAGTACAAATACAAAATGAACTACAAGAGAAATTAAAATTAAAGGATCTAGGCAAGGCTTATATAAATTATGAAGGAGAAAAAAAGCAAATAGCAAGGAATTTTGAAGATTTAGGAGTAATGGCAGTTTTGGCAGTGTGCATAATTTATATAATAATTATGATTCAATTTGCTTCAATAGTTCAACCTTTAATTATTATGATAACAATTCCTTTATCATCAATAGGTTCTGTTATAGGATTGTGGATTTTCAGTTTACCAATTTCTTTCATTGCTCTTTTTGGTGTTGTTAGTTTATTTGGTATAGTTGTAAATAATGCAATAATTTTGATTAACCATATAAATAATGAAAGGGAGAAGAAGGTTTCTTTAGAAAATGCATGTTTAGCAGCTTCTTCAAAAAGATTTAGACCAGTTATGTTAACTACTATAACAACAGCAATGGGATTACTTCCTCTGGCTCTTTCAGGAAGTAAAATGTTTTCTCCAATGGCAATTACTTTGATGTCAGGACTAATTTTAGCAACATTACTTACTCTGGTAATAATACCTGTAGTATATAGTCTTATATATAAGGTAGAACTAAAAAGTAAAGCAAAATTCTAAAAAATAAAAAAGTACTATCTAACAATTAAAAAATTGGGAGATAGTACTTTTTAAAAATTTGCCTATTTGCTAAAAATTTCTTGAAGTAATTCATATTTTTCATGAGTTAAAAGAGCATCTTTTTCAGTATCTTTTAATGTAATAGTGTATGTCCATCTTCCATAAGGATTGATTTTTTGTATCATAGACAAATTAATAATGTAAGATTTGTGAGTTCTTAAAAATAATGAAGCATCAAGCTTTTGTTCTATAATACTTAAACCTTCAGAAGTTGTAAATCTATTACTTATAGTATATAAAACAGTACTTCTGTTTTCTCTTTGTATGAGGATTATTTCGTCCATATCTACAAAGTTAACTCCATCTTTGTTTTTAATGACCAGTTTTTTTAGTTTTTTATTTCCTTTAAAATTATGAAGTTTAAAATATCCAAAATTTTGTTTATATGTTTCTATTAGTCTATCTAATGTTTTATTAAATCGGTCAATTCTAAAGGGTTTTATCAAATAATCAAATGCATACATTTCAAAAGCTTCCATCATGTATTCAGAATGAGCTGTAATAAAAATAATAAATATTTTTGGATTAATATCAATTAGCATTTTAGCACATTCAACGCCATTTCTTTGAGGCATATCTACATCTAAAAAAGCGATATCAACTTTTGATGCTTCAGAAAATTTAAATATTTCCATACCATCTTTTGCTTCGAAAATTAATTCTAAATTTTTTCTTTTGTTTATTAATTTTCTCAAAACATTTCTCATTCCATTTTCGTCATCAGCTATAAGAACTTTTAATTTCATATTATTCACCATTTTATCTATTTCTAAAAGCTTTTGGTTTTCCCAATATTTCATGTAATATGTAACCTTCAACTACTTTTTTTCCACTAAGATTTTTTAACATATCTTCAACGAAGTTATCATGATCACTATTTATGTCACTATTATTTTTTGTTTTTTTGTTTGAATTTAAAGTGGGGATTTTTTTAGTGCTATTTTTTTTAGTCTTAGATTTCTTTTCTTCAAATGAATTATTCATTTGAGCCATTTAAATCACCTACTTTTTATTATTATCATCTTTATCATATTTTGATATTGATTCTCTCATTTTTGTGTCTGCGTTAACATTTTGTAAATTATAATAATCCATAACTCCAATTTTCCCATTTTCTAGAGCCTTTGCCATTGCCTTTGGAACTTCAGCTTCAGCTTCAACAACTTTTGCTCTCATTTCTTGAACAGAAGCTTTCATTTCTTGTTCCACTGCGATAGCCATTGCTCTTCTTTCTTCTGCTTTAGCTTGTGCAATTTGTTTGTCAGCTTCAGCCTGGTCTGTTTGTAATTGAGCACCTATATTTCTTCCTACATCAATATCTGCAATATCAATTGATAATATTTCAAAGGCTGTTCCAGCATCTAATCCCTTGTTTAAAACAGTTTTAGAAATTCTATCAGGATTTTCTAAAACTTCTTTGTGATTTAGTGCTGATCCAACAGTTGTTACAACACCTTCACCAACTCTTGCTATAATCGTAGGTTCTCCTGCACCACCTACTAATCTGTTTATGTTTGCTCTAACTGTAACTTTAGCTTTAGATCTAAGTTCTATACCATCTTTAGCAATAGCTGCTATAACAGGTGTTTCAATTACTTTTGGATTAACACTCATTTGAACTGCTTCTAACACATTTCTTCCTGCTAAATCAATAGCAGCAGCTTTTTCAAATTCTAAAGAAATGTTTGCCCTATGAGATGCGATTAATGCGTTAACAACATTGTCAACATTTCCACCTGCTAAATAATGAGCTTCTAATTTATTTGTGTTTAAGTTTAAACCTGCTTTTGTTGCTTTTATAAGTGGTACTACAACTCTAACTGGCGTAACTCTTCTCAATCTCATTCCAATAAGTGAAAAAATACTTACCTTAACATTTGCAGCTAATGCAGATATCCACAGTCCTACAGGGATAAATACTGCAAATATAAAAAACATAAAAATTATAAAACCTGTTATTAAAAAAAATATAATTCCATCGAAATTTTCCATAATGAAATACCTCCTAAAAATTACTATTTAATAAATTAATTTATTTTTCTTACCACTATACTTAGTGATTTAATCTTAACTATTTTAACCTTTGAATCTTTTTCGATATAATCTCCATCACTTATTACATCTAGCTTTACACCATCAAAGCTTGCTGAACCTGCAGGTCTAAGTGAAGTGAGAGTAGTACCTTCTTTGTCCATGAAAAATAAAAGGTCACTGTTTTCATGATTGCTTGAATTAGATTGTATTGAATCTTCCAAAATGACATTTTTAGGTAGTTTTCCCTTTGCGGATAGTTGAAAAACAATTGCTAAGGCAATTCCTAAAAGTGCTAATAATGTCATTACAATTATTAATGCTTCAAAAAAACCCTTAGCAGTTATAGCTATTCCTATTAATAAAAGTACTGCTCCAACTATACCAAAAATTTGAATCCCGGGGATATACATTTCAAAAACAACTAGTATAAAGCCAACTATAAAACAGAAATATGATAGCCACCATAAATGTGAAAATAATTCCATAAAATCCATAATTTCACCTCCAATTATATATTAATTTATTTAATCTATCAAATCGTATTTAAAGTAATTTTAAAGACAAATAATTTAAATAAATATAGATTATGTTATTGATTTTATTAT
>JBDMZA010000192.1:0-4062 GCA_039770155.1 Clostridiales bacterium | reverse complement strand
CAAAAAATAAACTAGTCAACTTTTTTTGAAAATTCGTTAAACCATCGATATTTTCAGAAAAAAATTGTCTTATGAAATTTTTGATTATGCCTTATACCAAGATAATTTTTATTCTAATCAATTTAATAGAATTTAATGTAATTTTTGCTTATAAAAAACTTGATGGTTACTATTTATTAATTTTATATCAAAAAATAGTAACTTCTATTTTAAAGTTACTATTTAGGAAGACATCAGCCTTCTTCAAAGGGTTCTATACTTATGTATTTTTCAATTCCGAGATTTAATGCAATCATTACGGTCATAGACCTCTCCAAATCTGTAGATATCGCTATTATATTTGATGACCAATTGGACTGCAACAGCTAAACACCCTTATATAGTCTTAGACCTTAGATAATGTGGTTATTCCCTTTTGATTAAAAGCTTCTAATAAGAGTTTGCCTGCTGATTTATCAACAATCATCGTTACATCGTTGTGAAGTTGTAACACCGACGCAGGTAGTTCAGGTGTCACCGGCCCTAGGACCATTGCTTTTATGGCTTTACCCTTATTGGCACCATTGGCCATGAGTATAACTTTTTTGGCATGCATTATATTGCGAATCCCCATGCTTATAGCGCGCTTAGGAACATCTATAGTGGACTCAAAGAACCTTGAATTGGCTTCTATTGTTTCTTCATCTAAGCTCACAAGATGTGTACCTGCTTCAAATTTTACATCTGGTTCGTTGAAACCTATATGACCATTGGTCCCAATCCCTAGAATCTGAAGGTCAATATTATGGCTTTCTTCAATCAATTTATCGTATCTTGCACAAACTGCATCCACATCAAGACCAGAACTCATTGGGATATGTATTCTATATTCATTAACATTAACCTGTCCGAAAAGATGGTGATCCATATACCAAGCATAACTGTGACAGTTGTCCGGTGACAAACCTTCATATTCATCTAAATTAAATGTTGTCACATCTGAGAAATCAAGGTCCCCGTCCCTATGCATTTGAACAAGGTTTTTGTACATACCTTCAGGTGTAGAACCTGTTGCTAGTCCAAGAATACTATCTGACTTCAGATGTATTTGTCCTGCAACCATGTTGGCCGCTTTTTTACTCATTGCTTGTTCATCTTCTACAACAAAAATCTGAATACTATTATAATTGATTTTCATACACAACTTCACCTTTCACAATGGTCGACATAACCTCATAATCATTTTTCATTATTGTAATGTTTGAAAATTTACCAGCCCCAAGGGTGCCAAGGACTTTTTCTAAACCTAGATGATTGGCCTGGTTTTCTGATACCATTGGTATGACATCAGCCAATTTCAAAGCACTGTTTTCTAAAAAATTCTTAATAAATAGGAATTTACTTTTGAAATCCATATTATATATATTATCATAAAAAAAGGTTAAACAGATACAATTGAAAAATATGAATCTGCTCAATAAGCAAGGCAAACGCATATGGTTTATTAGTTTCATTATCATGTTAAAATATAGAAATTATACTTGAATTCGAAGGTTATATTTTTCGTATAATAATCCTATTTGACTATAATTTCTAATATTAACTATTTTTTTGAGACTAAAATTTTCATATGCGTTTGCCTTGGCTCAATAAGTTCTGGTAAAATAAATTAAACATTGGAATATATTAGATCGAATATTCATCAGTAAATATAAATGTGCAAGCTCTAATGCAGCTTTTATAATAGGTTGTATGGTCTTAATAATGAAGGTTTTTCTTTTTCTAATGCACCTCGTCCTCTTGCTCCTTTAATCCTTTTCACTTTCCGTATTTTTTTAACATCCAAATAAAGATATAAAAACTATACTACTTAACATCAATAATAATATTTTTTTCAATATTCCCATCTCCTTTATTTTTTACTCTTATAAAAAAATATCGTAAAAATGTCATAATTATTATATCTTTTTTATTTTTTATGGACTTACTTACAATACAGTATTTTAAAATAAAAATTATTGACGCATAAATGTGTAGACAAGATTCTATATTTAAATCAAAAAATATGCTAATACTTGTTTTTTTATTGATGTTTTGAATCTAAAATGAACTATAAGATATTTTTCTACTTCTTTTAAAATATATTTTTACTCTAAATCCATCTAGCTAAACGAAGACTTGTGTACTTAGACTTTCCATATACAAATGCTAAATCCATCATCCCTTCTGATAATAATTTTTTAGCTCTAACTAAATTGTAATCTTTTACCTCATCAATAGAAATTTTTAGTGCTTCTATTTTTTTGTTATATTCTTTATCATCATTAATTATATTCTTTGTTCTATATACTTTTTTTGCTAAACCAAGTGCTTCTCCTGATAAATCCATTAATTCTTCATAAGCCTCATCTTTTAAAAACTTAGCTTTTTTATAAGCACCTCCCATATCCCTGAGTTCTTTTTTTTCAATATCAATAAATTGATCCATACTTTTAATTAGTTCATTCTCAGTATATCCATCATCTTCTTTAAATTCTATAAATAACTCATCATAACTATCAAATATATATTCTTTAAAACCTTCAATAAATAAATTTTTATCTTCTACTATTCCTTCTATTGCGATTGACAATAGTTCATCATAAATTTTTGCTGAATATTTATTACTAAATTCATATTTCACCAAAACCACCCTTTCTTTGTTGATTTATTTATAAATTTATCTACTAATTTATTAGCTAATTTATTTGCTTTATTTCTTTGATGTTGCGTTAAATTTTCAAAATCTAACGAGTCATCAAAAGTAGCTATTCCTCTTTTAAGTATACTGTTAATATCATTTGCTGATAACTGATGAACATGTTCATGTATTAGTGTTTCTTTTAGATTTGGACTTTTAAAAAAATTGTCTAATATGACCTTTGATTATCATTCTATCAAATCCACATAAAATTCCATTGACTTTATCTTTAAATTTATCTACAATTATCACTAAACTGTTACCTCGTGTTTTTATGTTTTTTTAAACATAAATTAGTATATCACAAATATACTTTTCCGGGAGATTTAGTCTCCGATTTTTGAGTGAGGAACAGTTTTTCCTATGTTTACAGCTTTGCTGTGATATATTATTCTTCTCAATAATTTTGTTTTTTTAGCAAAAAAACATTCTGAACCTTATGATTTAAGAATTTTTTTAGGATAATAGTTCAAGTTTATTAATATATAGTGACTGATAGCGACATAAATAAAATAGTTAATCCAAAAAATTAAATATAACTTCGCAAATATAGTATAGTTGATAGTATTTTATCTCTTTTAATTCTTTTTCATTTAATCTTGACATATCTTCTAAAGTTATAGGATTGTTAAGTTCGGATACTTTTAATACTCTATATTTTTACCTTTTAGTATAATAAAATTTTAAAAAAAATCCAATTTATTTGTTTCTATAAGTTTTGATATTTAATTCTACTTAGATGATATTTTTTGAATCCTTTATAAAATTTATATTCATCTGAAACATTCTCCTCTATACCAACATATTTTAAGCCGATTTTCTCAACAACTCTAATTGAGGCCAAATTTTCTGGATTTATAACTGCTACAATTTCATTTAATTTAACAATAGAAAAAACATATTTCAAAACTGCCAAAGCTGATTCACTTGCATAACCTAAATTCCAATGTGAAGAAGCAATAGTATAATATAGCTCTATTTGCGATTTGTCATATTCTAATTCTCCAAATCCACACCAACCAATTAATTCATTGGTTTCTTTTAATATAACTGCCATTGATTGTTGAAGTATTTTTTCACATGAATTTTTCAAGTAAAAACTTATAAGTTTATTAATATTAGTTTGAACATTTATAAGTTCTATTGGTTCATAATTTAGAAATTTAAGAACTTTTTTATCATTTAATACTTTATGCATTTCTATTGAATCTCGGGGGATAAAACTTCTAATGATAAGTCTTTTGGTTTCGATTTTTGCATTTTCAAACATTAAAACTGCTCCTTAATTATAATTTATTATTTATATAATGTAGAGAAATAACCTTTATATTTTAACTGTAATT
>JBDMZA010000191.1:0-7953 GCA_039770155.1 Clostridiales bacterium | reverse complement strand
TTTTATTTTCGTTTAAAATCTTCATTAGTAGTTCCTTTTCTCTTTTGTAGTTAGTTTAATTGGTAAATTAAATTTTACTACAAAATTTGAAAATGTTCTACTTTTATATTATTTACTTATTTTTGAATTTTATTTGCACAATCATAGGGTTGAGTAGTTTTGAAAAATAATAATAAGGTTTAAACTAATTTTTTTTGCAATTTAATAACAAAAGCCAATATTTACCTTTTTAAAAGTTATATCTATTACTGGTTTTCATACTTTGATTCGTGAATACAAGTCAGTAATAAATTGATTGGAAAATATTAGCTTACTATTTTATAACTTTACAGATTATACTATATTTCTTGGGAGGGAAAACTTTGAAAAATAATTTTTTAAAGAAGAATATTATCATTGCTTTTGTGACAATAACTTTGATTATAGTTGTACTTAATATTAAAGTTATAACTGCGGGGAGTTTTAAACAAAGCATAGAAAAACCAGATGGTTTAGGGTATGAGTTTACTGTAAATATACCAGATGTTGAGTATCCTTTTCCTGTTGTTGATAATTATGTAAATCAAACAGGAGCAGATGTAAATGGGGAGAGTATTAATAAATATGATCCAAATTTTAATCCTGTAATAAAATTATTGAATGGATTTGAAAGTATTTGGATTTTAGGTGACAGTGAATGGGCTGATGGAGGAGCAAATGGAGATGGGCCACAAGATTTTAGTAATGTAAAAATATTAAATCCTGAAATATGGAAACAAAATATTAGTTATGTTACAAAAGTAACACAAAATAGAACTGACGAAGAAGCACTTGCTGCATATTTAGATGACAGAAGACCAAAACATTATAGTATTATTGATGGATTGGGAATTTTAGGTGATTATTATAAAGAAGGTGCAAAAGCTACAACTACTCTAAACCATACATTAGAAACATTTGATGTAAATGAGATTATCGAATACAGCGAAGAAGACGAAGGAACTGGACCGGGAGTTGCGGATTCAAAATTGGGTGATTTTGTTACTTTTATGGAAATGATGAGAGGTCCAGAAGGAACAACTTCACCATCAAAATATTTTTATTGTTCTCCTAGACCCTGGAGAATGAACGATTTAGGAGAAGTAATAGAAATTGGAAAAGAAACAATAGGTGATAAGACATTTGAGCTGTATGATTCAAATGTAGAAGTAGTACCAGCTTTATTATATGCCAGGGATAATAGAGGAATACAAAAAGATGGCGGATATCCAAGTGGTCATACAAATGCAGCCTATATATCTGCATTTGCGTATGCATATGCAGTTCCGGAAAGGTATTCAGAAATGTTGACAAGAGCTTCGGAACTTGGTGAAAATAGAGTTGTTGCAGGAATGCATTCACCTCTAGATGTTATAGGCGGAAGAGTAATGGCAACAGCAGTTTCTGCTTCATTTTTAAATGATGAAAGTAATAGCGATTATAAAAAAGGAGCATATAATAATGTTCAGAGTTATTTTGAAGATATTGTACCTGATAATATGTCGTTGTATGAATTTGCACAATCAGGAATTGAAAATGACAGATGGGCAAGTGACAAAAAAAATAAAGAGCTATATTTGAAGCGTATGACATATGGGTTTGAAAAAGATAAATCAAAATCGGGTAAAGAAATGATTGTTCCAAAAGGTGCAGAAGTATTGTTAGAAACAAGATTACCATATCTGACAGATAAACAAAGAAGAGTTGTTTTATATACGACAGGCATAGATTCAGGCTATCCGATTCTTGATAGTACAAATGGTTGGGGAAGATTAAATTTAGTTGAGGCAGCAGATGGTTATGGTTCATTTATTGGAGATGTTTGTGTGAATATGAATGCTAAAGATGGAGGCTTTAATGTTTATGATTCGTGGGATAACAATATAGACGGTAACGGAATGTTAGTTAAAGATGGAACAGGAACATTAGAATTAACAGGCAAGAATAGTTATAAAGGTGGTACTATTTTATGTGGAGGAACATTAATAGGCAGTTCAGGTTCATCTTTTGGAAAAGGTGACTTATATGTTGAAAATGGAAGAGTTCTTATAGATTGCAAAGAAGAATTTAGAATAAATGGAAACTATAAACAGATAGACGGCGTGTTTGAAGTAAATGTTGATAGAAAATCAGGAAATAAGATTAAAATAAAAAATAATGTAAAAATAAATGGAGGTACATTAAAGATAAATATAAATAATTCTTCTATAAAATCAGGGAATACACTAAAAATTTTAAAAGCGAATTCTTTAAAGGGTAAGTTTGATGAAATTATTGTAGATGGTTACGATGTGGAAGTAAAATATACTGACAAAGCTTTGAAAATTAGAATAAAGTAAATCTTCGGCAACTTATTTTATTAATACTATATTTAAGAAAAATAATCATTGATAATAATATGCAAATTTTAGGTAAAACTCAAAAATAAACAAAAAACTATTACTTTTAAGCAATAGTTTTTTTGCTTTATAGAACAAAATTAACTTTTAGTTAAATAGTAGTTCGCAAATTTAAAGTAGTACTACTTCATACTTTTATTTTTTTTTATTAATTTTGTTCTTTTAACATGTGTTTTTCGTCAGGAAAAAATTGCTGGTGCTTTAAATTAAACCTTTATTATATAGGAAACTTATCTACACCTTCTTGTACTCACTGTTTCCTATATAATAAAAAATTACCTACTCAAATGATTTTTTATATCTTTAAAATGTCTTTTAATATAATCATTTCCTGGTTCATTATTACAATTTCTACATTTTACATCATATGCTGAATTAATAGTATTACACTTATTACAGGAATAATCCACCTTCATTTTTTCTTTCCATTTATCAATTCCATATTTTTTCAAATATTCTAAAGATTTAAATATTTCTGTCCTATGAGGAGCTTCTTTCATAAAATCTTTAATTATATTACATGGATAATTATCACACTCATTACAAAAATAAATACCTTTTGAATATGCACATTCCTTCATTTTACAAGTTTCACAATAAAAACTTACATTATTTGTTCTACAGCCGCTACATTCTAATTCATTTATACTTCTATTAAAACTTTTAGCTAAATTTTCTAGTCTATTTCTGTTTTCATGTGTTGATATATAACAAATACAACTTTCACAATTTAAGCCACATACAGCAATTTTATCAAAATTTTTATCCATAAAAATCCTCCCTAAATTATTATAATATCACTTCTTTTTCTATTAAAACCTCATTTTTAATCATAGATACAACAGGACATATAGATTCAACACTTTTTAAAATTTTATCAAGATTAAGTTTACCAATATCATTTGATGTAATATAAATGTTTAACTTAATTTTTTCAAAACAGGTTGGATGTATTTTTTTTCTAATTCCTACTGCTTCAATTGATAAATTACTTACTTCCACCATATTTTTCAATAAAATTCCTGACAATGTGCCTCCATAACAATTAGCCAAACTTATTAAAAACAACTCTAATGGAGTATGCTCTTTTGGCATCTTACTAATATGATAATTTGTTAAAATTTCATCTTTTCCTTTTGCACCACCTTTAAATTTCATATAATCGTCAATTAAAACAGTTTTAACCATTAATTTATTATTCATTAAAATCACTCCTTTTCTTATTAGAGTAAAAAAAATATAAAAGGTTACAAAATTTATAAAAATAATTTTATGTAGTATCTTTAATAGGTATCATATTTATATTATTTTGTAAAGACATAGACGAAAAATAATCCTAAGAAGAAATATGTAAATGCTCCTGATCTTTTTCAAAAAGTAGTTGGAGAGACTATAGTTAAAATATATCAAAAATGGAAGTTCATAATTTTCAAAATACAATGATTTCTGTTATGTACTTCCCAATTAAAAACAAACTAGACCAGATATCCAGGGTTTAAATAATGTTATCAATGAATTATAAATCATTTTTATTATCGTAATTTTATATTTATGTATGTTCAAACATAATATTGCTCCATTTCTATCCCAAAATAATTACTACAATAAAGTACTCTTTAATCTTTTTTGTGATAATATTTGTACTATAGTTTTAAAAAGCAAATTCTTATTATTCATTCATTCAAAAGGATGTGTAACTTTACTTGATAAAGTCAGTAGGTGTATTATTTACTGGAGACATGGTATTTGATGGTGTGTGGCTGCAACTCGAAGAATCTGAGTCTATTGAGGTTTATCAAGAAAGTTTACAAAAAATAAAGGATAAAGAATTAAAATTTGATTATATATTTCCATGAAATGGTAAGAAAAAAGATGGGAATTTTTTAAATGATTTAATTGAAATTTCAAATGATATTAATAAAAAAAGAATTACTGGCAAGAAAGTAAAAATGTTGGTGTGAGAAGGAGTAAAATATTCTAATAATAATTGTAAAATAATAGGTAAAATAGTATAATCAAAATAAAATCGGAGAATTTATTATGGAAAACAAAAACTTAGATTTAAATATTGATATAAGCAAAATCAAAAACCATGATGATTACAAGAAAGTATGGCGTCAACTTGGAAAAATAGAAATTACAATGGTCGAAAAAAACGAAGAATGTAAACATTGCTTAGGTGATAAATTTATTTATAACAATCCATATGAAAAACCTGATGGTGTATGTACAGCTCTTTTGCATGTATTAGAACTTTATACTTGGAGAGTTGCTCTTGGTTTTCCGTCATGGAATAGCAAAAACAGAAAAGTTTTTAAAATTCATTGTCCTGATCCAAAAGGAACAGTTTGGGAGATAAGAAAAATTGATTGAAAAACTAAATTATAGAAAAATAAATCTTGATGAATCTGATGAAATATTTCAACTTCTTAAAGAAGCAGCCAAGTTTCTAAAAGAAAGGTCAATAGATTATTGGCAAAATTGGCATAATCCACCTAAAGAACATATCAATTGGATTTTAAATGGATTAAAAAATGAACAATTTTATTTTGCTTTAAATAATAATGATATAGTTGGCATGTTTAGACTTCAATATAATGATGAATTATTCTGGGGAAAAAGGGATGATTTAGCCGGTTATATTCATTCATTTACAACTTTACGAAAATACAAAGGTCAAAAAATAGGTACTACTATGTTAGATGATATTGAAAAAAAGTTATTTGAAAAAGGTATACATTTTATAAGATTAGATTGTTCATCAAATATCTCAGGTTTATGTAATTATTATGAAAAACATGGATTTAAAGCTATTGGAACAATAAAATTATTTGGTGATAATTTAAATTTATATGAAAAAAATTTAGAAACAATTTATTAATGTAGGTTTTATTAGAGATACAGCAAGAGTATTAAAAATAAGTACTTATAATGTAATGGTTCACGTTTTGTTATATTATATTAATACTATCATGCAACTTAACTTTCTTGACCATTTATAAAATAACATAATTTTTGTGTACATAAATTTATTGATAACAATTTTAGTTATTTATATTCTTGTTTAGTTTTCTCGAGAGTATTTAAATTAACAATATATCGTTGATTATTATTTATATTTGTGTAATAGATATAATTTTCTGTAATTACAATATTATCACACCAATCGTCAGTGATTTTTGCTGTTTTTAAACTATTTATATCTATCTTATATAATTCATGATCATTTTTTGTATCCTGATAATAAATAAAATTATCAACTAAAATAAGAATATCTGTTGAAACATTAGTAATTTTTGTTTTGCTTTCACCATTTATTTTTATTTTATACAATTTTTGAAAATCATTAGCATTGATATAATATATCCAGTTATCTAATATCTTTATTTCATAACACTTATCAATAGAAAATGATGTTTTATTAGAACCATCTATATTCATTGTATAAATTGTTGATAAATCATTATTTAACTGATAATAAATAATTTTATCAACAATATCAATGATAGAAAATAATGAATTTTCCTCACTATCTAGAGTTGTTTTATTATTACCATTTAAATCTATTTTCTGAATTTTTCTTTCATGTGTATAATAAATATTATTTTCATAAACATTTAAATTTTTAGAACTTTCATTGTTAATTTTTGTTTTTTCAGATCCATCACTCTTAATTTTATATATTAAACTATCCATTGATGTATAATATATAAAATTATTTAAAACATCTATCTCATTTGCAATTTCATCAATCACTTTTATTTTTTTTGTAATATCAGAGGAGTTTGTTTTATATATACCATTATCTGAGAAATATAAAAACTCATCTTCTAGTACCCCAAATTTAGTATATACAATTTTTTCTGAATTTTCACTTATAGTTGCCTCGTTTGATTTAGAATCATTTTTTTTAATAACTTCTTCATTTACTTCCTTTTCACAAGATGTAAAACTATAAATGACTATTAAAAGTATAAAACAATAAAAAATTTTTCTCATAATTAAATTAATATTCCTTTCTATAAAATTATTAAAGCAAAACTATTGTATAAAACAAATAGTTTTGCTTATTATTTTACCATAAATAGTATTATATTACATATTACTCTGGTATTTCTTTGAAAATTTCTCCTGTATAGGCATTTAATTGTATTATTGTATCATCAGAAGTATGCATTTCCCATACTGGTAATAGATTAGAAATACTATTATTGTCATGTGATTTTTCGTCTCTATAAACTAGAGCAATATTTTCAATGTTTAGAGTATCATTCGAAGTTATTGAAGTAACATTATTCCCTAATTTATCTAAAGTTTCTTCAATTGATAAAATATTTTTATCTTTACCTTTTTCACATTCTACATCATTACTCCATTTCTTACAAATTGAACTAATACCATTTGAATCTATAATTACATCTATTTTATCACCATTGAAAACAGAAACTGGTAAATCATTTATTTTTTTCCCAAAAGTAATTGTATATGCTATAGAATGTTTTTCAGTTGAATCATCTTTAGAATTAATTTTTTTTGATAAGTGTTTAGTTTCATTTTTTGTATTAATAAAAGATTGATTGTTTAAAACATTTGACAATAAGGTATTATCCAAAATATTTACTTTATCTAAATAAGAAATATTAGCAGGATCAACTGGCCATCCAGAATCATATACTGGATCACTTAAATCTTCATCATATAATCGTATATCAGGATATGCTGCAGTTGAGGTAGAATCATATGTAATTCCTTCTCCCCATAATCTATCATATCTATTACTATAATGGGAAACTCCAGCCCAATTTCTTTTTCCATTATCTCTGTTAGCTTGTAGCCAGGAATATTTTACTGAATTTCCACTATTTGCATGACCTATAAAATCTAAAACAATATCAGTATCTGTAGGGCCAGTTGGTGCTGAGCCGGAACCTGTATGATCATCTGAATATCCCCAAGCAGAATGAGCTCTGTGCGGATAACCTAATAAAGTTCTTCCCCATGATCTACATAGTTCAGGTGTTGAAAATTGATTGCATGCTGCAAAAATTGCCCATTCCATGTCGGAATCCCAATTTGAATTGGTTGTATATCCATTATAAGAATCCCAAAACATAATATCATCACCAACAGTATTATATCCATAAAAATTCGAGTCAAGATAACTTACATAACTAGTTCCATCATAATATGATAATATACCATCATCTAAGCCATGACCACTCCAATATAATATGTCAGTTTCATTAGAATCCCATGAACCTTTTATGTCACTTTTTTGCCCATAAAAAGAAGTTTTTCTATTTGTCCAACCAAAAATAGAACTAAAATATGTTTGAAATTTTAGTACATCATTATATTTAGGTGCAGATGAAAGTCCAGCATTCCAATAATCAGTACCTTGTTCTGCTCCGTAAAATGCTGCAAACTCATTAGCTGAATCTGCAAATACATATGTAACATTAACTATTAATAATATCATAATAATAATACAACAAAATATTTTTCTCATTACAATCCTCCCATTTTAAAATAATAT
>JBDMZA010000190.1:0-12310 GCA_039770155.1 Clostridiales bacterium | reverse complement strand
TAACTTTTCACCTATTTGCTAAAGTTGAAAAATTAATCAATGAAGTGAATAAGTACTTTTAAACTTTTAAAAATAAACCTCACGCAGATTTAGGGTATTTATAATACTTATTATTATATATTTTAAATTACTTCTTAAAATTGTGTTAATATGTTTTTTCTCTATTTAACTTTTTTCCTTCTTTTAAAACTGTAATTTATTGGAAAACTTAATTTTAAAGATATATATATAATTTAGTAAGTTAAATTTAAACTTTTATTAAAAAAAGTTAACTTATTCGGTAACTATTTTTAAACATTTTGTTAAAAACTTTCTGATTATTATATTATATAGTTAATATGTAATGAACAGGCAAAATGAATAAGGGATAGCCAAAAAATAAACTCTAATTCTCGAGTATGAATTCGCATGATTTAAGCAAACTTCAGACGAAAAGAATTTGGTATTATTTTTTAGGCTCTCCTAAGATAAATATTACTTTACGTTTATTATCAATTAAAAAAAATAGGAAGTTGTTAATATGTGCGGATTTGTCGGTATTCTAAATATAAAAAACAATTGTACAGATTTAACTGAACTAAAAAAAATGATGGATCAGATTGTACATAGAGGTCCTGATGACAGCGGTTTTTTTTCTGAAGGTATAATATCACTTGGATTTAGAAGACTTAGTATAATAGATATAGAAGGTGGCCACCAGCCTCTTACTTATGAAAACAACAAATATGTTATCGTTTTTAATGGCGAAATTTACAATTACATAGAATTAAAAAAGGATTTATTGACAGAAGGGTATAAATTCAGTACAAACTCAGATACTGAGATAATACTAGCTTTATATTCCCGGTATAAGGAAAAATGTTTATCTATGCTGCGAGGAATGTTTTCATTTTTAATCTGGGATAGAGAAGAAAAAAAATTATTTGGTGCAAGAGACCCTTTTGGGATAAAACCACTTTATTATTATTATACTACTAAAAAAATTTATTTTGCTTCGGAAGCCAAAAGCATACTGTGTCTTATTGAAAATATAGAGATAAACAAAACAGCACTACAGCATTATACTACATATCAATACGTACCTGAGCCACAAAATATTGCTGAAAATATAAAAATTCTGGAAAGTGGATACTATTTTTCATTCAAGAAAAGCAGAGATGAAATTGAACCAATAGAGTACTGGAAACCATATTTTTCCCAAATACAATCTACTAAGGATACAGATAAAATAATTGTAAATCGATTACAAGAATCAATTTACAATTCAGTTAAAATTCACATGAGAAGTAATGTTCCAGTAGGATCATTTTTATCAGGTGGTATAGATTCTACAATTATTACTGCTGTTGCAAAAAAATTCAAGCGAGACTTGCTGACTTTTACAGTTGGATTTAATATTGACGGTTATTCAGAAGGTCATGTAGCAAAGAAAACAGCTGAAGAACTGGATGTAAAAAATATTTATACTGAGATTTCAGCTAGAGATTATATCAAAACTCTTCCAGAAATTATATGGCATCTGGATTCCCCTGTGGCAGATCCAACATGTGTACCATTATATTATCTTTCAAAGGAGGCTTCAAAACATGTTAAGGTTGTTTTATCTGGTGAAGGTTCTGATGAGTTATTTGCAGGATATAACATTTATAATGAACCCAATAGCCTTAAAATTTTTAACCACATTCCAGCCATTATCAAAGATATTTTAAAGGATAATATAAAAAAAATAGGTAATATTAAAGGAAAAAATTTTATAGAGCGAGGTTGTATTACATTAGAAGAAAGGTTTTTTGGCAATGCAAGAATGTTCAATGAGCATGAGAAAAAAGCATTATTTATAAACTACAATGAAAAGATTCATCATACAGATATTACAAAAACATATTATGATAAAGTCAGATGTTATGATGATATAACAAAAATGCAGTATATTGATATGGAAACCTGGCTAAAAGGAGATATTTTGTTAAATGCTGATAGAATGACTATGGCGAATTCTCTTGAACTCAGGGTACCATTCCTTGACAGGGAAGTTTATAAAGTAGCTTCCATGATACCTACAAGTCTTAAAATTACCAGAGAAACAACGAAAAAGATTTTACGCGAAGCTTTTAAAGATATTATTCCATTACATGTAGTAAATAGAAAAAAACTTGGATTTCCAGTCCCTCTAAAATTCTGGTTTAAAAATGAGTTATATAACTGGGCAATTGATATTTTCTCAAGGAGTAATACTGGGGATATTTTTAATAAAAAATATATTTACATGTTAATTGAAACCCATAAAAAATCAAATATTGACTACAGTAGAAAAATATGGACTATTATTGTGTTTATGCTGTGGTATGAAATTTTTATTGAAAAAAAGCAATCGCATAAATGGATTAAAATTGGAAAAGAAATCGATATTTTAAAGTTTAAATCATGCTGATGGCAATATAAATTTATTGAGAATATTTTAAAATTGTCAGAATAAATGTCGCACCCATGTTAGGATTTATGTTAATATCAGGTAAGAATAAAAAATTTAATAAAATTATGGTAACTGCAAAAAATGAAGATATGGATAAAATTATCGGACTTGAACTAGGAGCCGATGATTATGTCACAAAACCATTCAATCCACAGGTATTAATAGCACGTATGAGATCGGTTTTAAGAAGATTAAAGAGAGATGAACCTGTTAATACTGAATCTATAACCTTTGATGATTTTATAATAGATACACACTTGAAAAAGTTATTTAAAAATAATACGGAAATAAAGCTCACTCCTAAAGAATTTGATCTAATTTTTCTAATGGCTGCTTCTCCAGGACAGATTTTTAGTCGTAATCAGCTTTTAGACAATGTCTGGGGAAAAGATTTTTTTGGAGATACAAAGACTCTTGATGTTCATATAAGAAGAATAAGAAATAAAATAGAAAAAAATCCTTCGAATCCGTATTATGTTAAAACCGTATGGGGTACAGGTTACAAGTGGAAGGTTGTGACTTGAAATGTTTTTTGGAATTAGAAAAAGGCTTGTAGGGACATATCTTTTAATAATATTTCTAACAGTAACATTTTGTGAAACAGCCATTATCCTGTCAGTAAAAAATTATTATGAAAATCGTGTTGATAGAACTATTGAGGATTATACCAGTACAGCTGCAAATTTTTATAATGGTTATCTTTCCAGCACAAATATTGAAAGTAATTCTGGTAAACTTATAAGTAATTTTTTAAATTTACCTGTTCAGATTCAGATTATTAATACAAAGGGAAAAGTTATAGCGGATTCACTTCATGTAACATATGGAACTACTGTATCAACCCCTGATGTTGAAATGGCTTTAAATGGTAAGAAAGGAAAGTTTATTGGCAGGGAATCTGAAGCCAATGAAAAAATTTTATCTCATACTGCACCTCTTAAAAGTAATAATAAAATAGTTGGAGTCGTAAGATTTATAACTTCTCTTGAGATAATGCAAAATAACATAAATAGTATTGTAAAATATTTAATTTTATCAGGACTTATAATAATTTTTATTATATTTATAATAAGTCTATATATATCAAATACCATAACAAGACCAATTCAGGAAGTGACAGTGGTTTCAAATAAAATGGCTAGAGGTGAGCTTTCTGTAAGAGCAAAAAAAATATATAACGATGAAATTGGACTGTTAGCTGATTCTTTAAATCATATGGCTCAGGAAATAGAAAAAAGTGAAAATTTAAAAAACGATTTCATTTCATCAATTTCTCATGAATTAAGAACTCCTCTGACTTCAATTAAGGGGTGGATTCATACACTAATGAAAACAGGACCTGAAGAAACTAAAATATTAGACCGTGGAATGTTTATTATAAACAATGAAGCAGATAGACTTTCTGATATGGTGAATGAACTTCTTGATTTTTCAAGATTAAAATCTATGGAGTTTTCACTATCATTAAAAGAAGTCGATATAAATAAATTGGTATTAAGAGTATATGATCAAATGTTTCCACGTGCCAAACGCCAGGGAATTGAATTTAAACTAGATTTTCCTCATGAAAAGGAATGTTTTCTCATAATTGATGAAAGAAGAATTTTACAGGTATTTATAAATATTATTGATAATTCACTTAAGTTTACACCCAATGGAGGACAAATAATTATCAAAACTTCAATAGAAAATCAATCTGGTAAAAAGTACTATGTTGTATCAATAACAGATAGTGGAAGAGGAATAGCTAAAGAAGACCTTCCAATGATTAAAAATAAATTTTTCAGAGGAAGAAATACTTCAGATGTAAGCGGTATTGGCATTGGTCTTGCAATATCAAGTGAACTTATCTTGTCTCATGAAGGTTTTTTTGATATTAAAAGCTGTTTAAATAAAGGTTGTGAAGTAATATTTAAACTACCATTCTGGCGCAAAGAAAATATACTTGGTTAATCTTAAACTCTAGCTTAATATTTTAAAGGTGTTATCAGGAAAAAAATTAAAGGGTGTGTATTATATGATCAAAAAATTTTTTTTATTGTCCATAGTTGCTTTACAGATTATAATATATTCTACTTCCTGCAGTAATATTAAATCATCTCCAGGAGATACTGTAAAAGCACCTGAATATTCACATAAGAATAACAATAGTGCAAAGATTCTTGAGAATTATAGAGAACTGATTAATAAAAATGCTGCACCAAATAAAATAATTAAATTTTTGGATGAAAATATTGGAAATCTTTCAAAAGATGCTGTTGATAATATTGTTGGAGATAGTTTATTTTCAGTTTTAGAAAAGCAGCAAAAGAACTATGAGGACAAACTATTCGACAATAAATTTAGTGAGAAAATAGCTGAATGTAAAATCGAAACTTTACAAAATGTAAATGAAATCGAAGATCAGGAAGTCAAATTATTTGTTGAAAATATTTTAAAAGATGGATACAAAATTTATATGGCCGAAGGTATGTATAACCTAGAAATAGATTATGAATTGTTCAATAAAAAATTTGCAAGTTATTGTTCTGAAGAACTTTCTGAGTATCTTGTGATTATGGAAGCTGAAAGTATTTTCCATTCTTACGAAGATGGAGGAGTAATTATATCCTGGGATGATATTGCTGAAAGAATAGTTACTGCTGAAAAATATTTAAACAAGTATCCCGATGGGAAATTTTATAATAATATCAAACAAATACATTCTAAATTTCTTTCAACATACCTTCTTGGGACGGATAATCTACCTGCTTTTAACTATAGTGACAATGAAGTAAATTCAGGTTTATTAACAAGTTATAAGAAGACACTGATAAAATATAATGAAACCAGTCTAGCGGATATTATTAATGAATACAAATACTTAATAGAAATAAGCAAATACAAAAAAACGGCTAAAATTGTAAACTATGCTACTGAAGTTTCAGACTTTAAAAATAGTATAAAATAAAACTATGGAATGGACAGTGTTGTAAAATATTCAGACAAAACTATACAGACACAAATATCCTTTTTTTTAATTTTATTCTACTATACCAATAATTTATTTTAATTAACCTGTCCCTTTCTAGTCATATGCATTGATTCAACATTTAAAAGATTTAAAACTCATCATTATAAATTTTCCCAAATCGGTAAAATATATAAGTAATCCTGTAATAAGTTTATTTAAATTCTAAAGTTTTTATAATATTATTAAAATAATAATAAATATGTACATTGGTGATCATAATGGATTTGCGAAAAAGGAGGAAAAGACATGGAGAATAGTATAATAATTGAATCGATTTCTCAATTACATGAACTTATTGGATATACAAAACCTAAACATCCTCTAATTACGCTTATTGATCTTACAAAAATTAAACCAACCGTATCAACACGTAATCTTCAAATTGCTACAAATTTCTATACCATCAGTTTAAAAGAGGGAAGTAGTTGTAAAAACAGATACGGCAAGCAGTACTACGATTTTCAGGAAGGAAGTCTTACATTCATATCGCCAAAACAGACATTGCATATAGATGAAGATAATTCTGAAGTAAAAAACTCCAGTGGATGGATACTATGTTTTCATCCTGACTTGATATACAAAAGTACATTAATCAATAAGATGAATCAATATTCATTTTTTTCCTATAACAGTAATGAAGCGCTTCACCTGTCAGCTCAGGAAAAGATTAAAATCACAGATGTAGTAAATGAGATTAAAAATGAATCCAGTCAGAATATTGATATCTTCAGTCAGGATTTAATTATTTCTTATGTTGAATTGCTTTTAAATTATTGCAAGCGATTTTACGGACGACAATTTATTACTCGGACAAAAGTGAACAAAGCAGTCCTCGTTAAATTTGATGAACTGCTAAAATGCTATTTCACCTCTATCAAACTAGAATCAGATGGATTACCAAGTGTCAAATACTGTGCAAAGAAAATGGGATATTCCCCTAACTATCTAAGTGACTTACTAAAAAAAGAAACTGGGAAAAATACTCAAGAACATATTCATTTTTATCTGATTGAAAAAGCAAAAGCCATGCTTATGGTAACAGATAAACCAATAAACCTTATTGCTACCGAATTAGGATTTGAATATCCTCAGCACTTCTCAAAGCTTTTTAAGAATAAGACTGGGATGTCACCCATAGAATATCGAAGTTAATTTAAGGAGGAAAATAATGAATAAAAACAAAAAAACTGCAAGAGTCTCAGGACTCCTGTATTTAGTTCTAGCCATAATTGCTTTCTACATACCTTATGTAAATAAAAAAATTGTTGTACTAGGAGATGTTTCAACAACAGCAAATAACATCTTGGAATCAGAAACACTTTTTCGTGTTGGTATTATGAGCAACCTGCTCATGAATACAACTTGGATTTTTCTGGCAATTTCTTTATATACACTACTTAAGTTTGTGAATAAAAATATCGCATTACTTATGGTTACGTTAGTTTTAGCAGGCAGTGCCATAATGTACATAACTACTTTGAGTAGTTTTACAGCTCTAGAGATTCTAACCGACTCCGATTACATAACTGCTTTCGGATTAGAACAAATTCAAGCTCTAGCCATGCTATCTCTAGAACAATACAAATATGAAATTCCTATCTCGTATCTATTCTTCGGTCTTTGGTTATTCCCTCTAGGTTATTTAGTTTTCAAATCGAATATCATACCTAGAATTCTAGGTATTCTTTTGGTTATTGCAGGATTTGGTTATTTAACTGATTTTTTTACATTTTTTCTTATACCTCATTTTGACATAACAATTACATCTTATACATTCTGGGGGGAAACATTATTGCTCTTATGGCTTTTGATAAAAGGTGTAAAGTTTGAATAAGTAACCACAACGTGAAATTTAAAGTTAAACCAAACATAACAGCATTGTGTAAGGCATAATCAAAAATTTCGTAAAACAACTTTTTTCTTAAAATGCCGATGCTTTAACGAATTTTTAAAAAAAGTTGACTGGTTTATTTTTTTATTCTGCCTAAGATTCAAAAAAGAAAAAAATAAAATAATTATTTTAATATCTTTTTTTCTGTATTTAAAAATTGTGTTATAATTATGTATATAAACACCATATGTAAATACAGAAAACTTAAGAACTGATTTACAAACTATGGAAAATAAAACATTATGAAAGGAATATCAGCAAATGTACGAGGTATTATATAGTAAGCATGTTAAGAATTTTTTTACAAATAATGAGGGCGTAAAAGAAATAATAATAGACTCAGTCAAAGAAATAAAGGAATGTCCTTTTGAAAAGTCTGTTTGGAATAAGTATGATATAAAGAAAATAAAAAAAAATGAAAGTCTTTATAGGCGAGTATTAGAAAAATACAGGATTATATTTTATACACAAAATAATAAATTTGTCATTTTCTCGATAAAAACTAATTATTGAGGCAAAATTTATAAATGTAGAGGAGTAAACGATTATGGATACTAAATCAAAGCAAAGAAAAAATATCATGATTGAAATTGAAAAATGGAATACATTAAAAATAATTGCTGATATGGGTAAAAGCAAGAACATCAGTAGTATTATTTCTACTGCTATTGATAAGTACATCAATGAAGAATTTAATAACAATTTGGCTTTTAAGTTAAAAATGATTGCAATGGATGAGTATGTAAGTGATGAAGAAGAAAAAGAAATACTTAATGAATTAAATAGTTTGTCTGACAATGATTTAAGAATAGTAGGAAAATTGAAAGTATAAAATTAAAAACAAATAAAAAAGCAAAAAAAAGAACTGTAAAAGATTCTTTTTTTGTTATTTTTTTGACGTGTCCAATATACCAATGGGATGAAAATTACTATTTACAAATATAAAAAATTTTATACAACTATTTCAAAAACATTATAGTCTTTAATAACATAGGCGTTACAAATGCCGCCATGTAGTAAAACTATACTTTTTACAATTGCTAATCCCAATCCACTTCCTTTTTTTGTATTGTCTAATTGGTAAAAACTATCCCAAATATTTTCAAGTTCGCTTTCTGGAATAATTTCTCCAGTATTTGCTATAACAAATTTTACTTTATTACTAATTTTTTCTATTTTTACTTTGATATTTCCATTATAATTAGTATATTTCAAAACATTTGTTAAAAGATTTGTAATTACTTGTTCAATCCTAAGACTATCAGCTTCAATAGATATATTTTTTTTCTTATCAAATAAAACATTAATATTTTTATCCCGAAAATCATTATTATATTTATTTAAAATGCATTCAGTAATTTCAACTAAATTTATATTTTCTTTATTTAATTTAAAAGTACCAGACTCATAACTTGATAAATCAAGTAAATCTTTTATTAGTTTATTCATTTTTACTGATTCTTCAATAATCACATTATAGTAGTATTCTCTATCATTATTAGTTTTTGGTATATTATGTATCAAACCATCTGCAAATCCTTGAATCATAGTTATTGGATTTTTCAATTCATGAGAAACATCAGAAACAAATCTTCTTCTCATCTTTTCAAGTGTTCTTTCTTTTTCTAACTCAGCATTTAGTTTTATATTTGTTTGATTTAACTTTTTCATACTACTAGATAACTCATCTGATAAATTATTAATGCTTTTTGATAGCATACCTATTTCATCAATTGAATTAACCTGAATTTTTTCAGAAAAATCCAGTTGACACATTCTCTCAGTTTTATTTTTCATACTAATAATAGGCATACTAAACCTGTATGAAATTACGAAAATAAATATCATTGTAATTAGATATACAAATAAAGAAGTAATTAACATAAATCTAAAGTTAAGTAAACTTACCTCTTTTGCCAGTCCCATTTTTTTACTTAGTACTAATAGATCTTTATTTTTTAGTTCTTTAGCAAGAGTCAGCTTATATTCATCAAATCTAGTATCACCAAACATCTCAAAATATATACCATCATTTTTTTTATCAACTTCACTTTTAAATCTTTCTAAATCACTTATTGTATACATATTATCTTTTTCTTTAGTTTGATCTTTAATATTTCTAATATTATTTTCACTAAATATAAATACTTCTATACCATTTTTTTGAGAAACATTTTCTATAGCTTTCTGTGGACCAACTTTTTCTACTATACTTTCATAGTTTCTAGCAGCATCTGTCATTTTAAATTTATTATATATCTTAAAAAAATCATCCATAAAAAATTGATTTACCATTAAAAGCAGAATTAACATAACAAAAAAAACAAGTGAAAAAACAAGTGTACTTTTAATTTTAATTGATTTTATTTTTCTCCATTTCAAACTTATATCCAACTCCTCTAATTGTTTTGATAATACTTGCATATTCTCCAAGTTTAGATCTTAAAGTTTTAATATGTGTATCTACAGTTCTTGGATCTCCATAATAGTCAAATCCCCATATTCTATCTAAAATCAACTCTCTTTTCAAAGTTATATTAATATTATTTATAAGAAAATCAATTAACTGAAACTCTTTTTGAGTTAATTCAATCAATTCATTATCAATATAAATTTCTTTGTTTGTAGAATTAATCAAAAGTTTACCATAACTTACTTTTTTAACTTTGTTTTCTTTACTTCTTCTCAAACATGATTTAACTCTTGCAATTAAAACCTTATAACTAAAAGGTTTTGTTATATAGTCATCTGCTCCAATATTTAAACCTTTAACTTCGTCATATGGTTCATCTAATGCAGTAAGAAATATAACTGGTGTATCAGTTACTTTCTTAATTTCTTTTATCGTTTCATATCCATCCATTTTAGGCATACGAATATCAAGCAATATGAGATCAAAATTATTATATTTTATAATTTTATCAAGCCCATCATATCCATCTTCTCCTTGAATAACTTGATATCCCTCATTTGTTAAATAGTCACTAATAATTTTTCTTATATTAAATTCATCATCTATAACTATAATATTCATATTATCTAATTCCTTTTCTTTTTAAAATATCATTATATATAATTCAATTAGGAAACTTAAGAGTTATTCATAAGTTTCCTAATTTACCTAATATTTCTATTTCCTCAATATTTCCTACCTTTATCTAATTACTATTATCATCAATAACTCTGACTGCTCTTACATAGTTAAATACTGTTCTAACATCACCTTGTGGAGCATCCCCATAGTTTGGGTATTCATCTTTACTTCCTGTTTTTGGGTCACTTCTTTGAGCTCCAGCTCCATGAACATCTAAAAACTTATTATTCATATATCCTAATGCTTCTCCAAATGATATATATACAGCACTATCTTCAGGTATTCTTCCATCCAAATGGGTTGTTGATGTCCAATATGATGGGTAATTCTTTTCTCCAGATACATCGGTTATCTCACTTGAATAAAACATCTCATTTATAGCTGCTGAATCTGTAGTATCAGGCGATCTTGAATAATCCACTATACTCTGTAACTCTTTAGCATTTGGTAATTTCCAATCATCATATCCTGCATAATCTAGATTTTCACACCAAGCTAAAGCAGATTTCCAGTCCATTGCTTTTTCATCTGTCAAATACCCACTATCATAAGTAAGCCACATTGTTCCTGTTGACAAATCAGTAATAGTACCATCTTTATTATCTACAAATTTATTCATGCCATAACTAGTATTTCCTCTAACATACATAACATAAAATTTTTTATTACTTATAGGATAACCTTTTATTCTTCCATCTGCAAAATTAACTCCAAACATTGTCGCATTGCCATTCATTGTATCAGATTCATATATAGTACTGGTAGCATATTGAGAATCTATTTTTCTCTCAACTGATTCATCACCATATGAAAAATCAAAATAATCTGTATCAATATATGGTTTATAACCTTCAACATTAGAATAACCTGTAAATTGTATTAAAGAATACAACTCTTTAACAGTAGGCAATCTCCAATCATTATAACCACCGATATTACATTTACTTGCTCCTTCAACAGCTTCTTCCCATGTTATTTTATCTTCTGTTTCTTTTTGCCATATAAGATTTGTATTATTATCAGTAATTGTTCCGTCTTTGTTATCCGTATAACTTGGAGAATTATTAATATAGTTTGCATCTTGACCATAAAACTCACTGTTTTTAATAGGTTCGCTTATTTCTTTTTTGTCTGAATAATACTTTACAACTCCAGTATCGACAATATTATACTTTCCTTCTTCTGCTTTGTAATCAACTTTTTTTAATATATCATTCTCAATCTTATTAGCTTCGTCAATTGAAATAGAATTATTTTTTTGATCCATGACATTTTGAGGATGTTGTTTATTCATTTCATTAGTGTTTTCTCCGTTCATTCCACCTTTTTGCGTCATATTTTGCATATTTTCTTTTTTTGTATTACTATCATTAAAACCCTTTATAAAATTATTATCACTGCTACAACCTGTAGATACACTAAAAATAAAACTTACTACTAATACAATATTTACAATTTTTACTTTTTTTAAACTATACATATTATTACCTTCTTTCACTTATTGAGTTAGACTTAATCAAAAATTTTATAAGACAACATTTTTTTAAAATATCGATAATTCAACGAATTTTCAAAAAAAGTTGATTAGTTTATTTTTTGATTCTGTCTTATTTCAAAAATACTCTTAATTTATATGTTTCTTCAAAGAATTAAGAATATTAATATAAATTAAGTATATTTCTCGCAAGTGAAATCTTTGTGAAAAAAAATAAAAATATTCTCTATGGCGAACTTTCATACTAAGGAGAACCTAAAAAATAATACCGAATTCTTTTCGTCTGAAGTTCACTTAAACCATGTGAATTCATACTCGAGAATTAGAGTTTATTTTTTGGATAT
>JBDMZA010000189.1:0-4985 GCA_039770155.1 Clostridiales bacterium | reverse complement strand
TTAGAAATTAAGATAACTATTTTAAAAATTCTTTTTTATAATAATTAAAAGTTATGTTTAATTTTTGTGATTCATCAAAGATATTTTTTGTATTTAGATTTACAAAATCATATTTTAATATATAGTTTTGTAATTTTAAAATTTCTAATGCTTTTTTTATAGGTAAGATGATATGTCTGTTTAGATATTGTGATTTTTGGTTTTTGTTATTTTTATAATTTTCAATAAATGATTTTGGATCAGGGAGAGCATTGTTTATTGCTTTCAAGAGACTACTTTTCCAATTTGATATTGTATAGTTTTCATTTCTATTTAATTTATGCATTCTCACAAGATAATAACCAAAAAATAATATATTATCATTTGCTCTTAAGTCTAGTTGAATAAATTTTCTGGGTAAATAATTGCTTATATGTCTTATATTAATACACTCGTACTGTATGTATCCTGTAGGAAAAATTTTTAATCCATAAAAATTATCTTCAGGAATTGATATTACAGTTATATTTGCAATTGGACCATGAATAAATACTTTCTTTCTTTTTTTGTTTATTATCTTGGATGTATCAATTGTAATGAGCTTGTTGGATAGTTTATCAAAAATGTTTATGTATTTTTCTATATCATTTTTCCTGATCCTATTATTAATACATAAAATCTTACTGTGAAAATCTTTTAAAGTTAGGAAAACAGGAAGTTCTAGAGTTTTAGTTTTGTTATATTCTTTATTAAAAATATCAAAAATAGCTAGAAATATTTGAAATTCGACCCTGGAAAGACCTATTGATTTGTATCGACTTAATATTTCTAAATCGGTTTCTCCATTAAAGGGATCAATTTCATCATGAATTTCTGAAAAAGCAACATTAGCAGACTTTAAGCTTTTTGATTCACTACTTACATTTTTTTTATCCCAATTAACTGATTTGGGATCATGTTTTTTTATAAGTTCGGAACTTACAATACTTACAGGTGCAGATGCATATGGCTTATTATCATAATTTACAATTTTTATAAATATCACATCCTATTACCTTGTATTTGTTATTTGATCTATCCAAGGACTTTTACCATCTAATTTGTAAATTAAATTTATATTTTTGGGAATTTGTATATATTCATTTATCCAAAAATTAACTATGATATTTTTTGTTTTTAAAGTACTTGATATTAGCTGAATAGAATTTCCTTTAAGATACATATTTATTGCTATATCTTTTTTATTCTTAATAATCCATCTATTCAATAAATCCAAACTTAAATGTAATTGTTTGCAAATTGTTCCCTTTTTCATTCCTGAATTAAACATCCTAATAGCCTTTTTATTTTTTTGATTCATTGATAATTTCAAAATAAAACCTCCATATTAATTTTTTTTGAGATTCTCATAAATAAGGTATAATTAAAAATCTCATAAGACAATTTTTTTCTGAAAATATCGATGCTTTAACGGATTTTCAAAAAAAGTTGACTAATTTATTTTTAAACTCTGCCAAAATTAAAGACGCTGTATATATTGCTACATGTAGAAATATATTACTGTAGGGACTGGTATATGATAGCGTTCATATTTTTTAAAGCCAACTCCAAGTTTTTCTTCAAGCTGTTTATCCAAAATGATAAACAATCCCTTTAATCAATATTAAGTTGTAGGTTTAAAAGAATTTTAGAAATTAGAGTTCGTTTATTGGGAGTTTTTTAAGATAGGATTAAATTAAATCCTTCCTTAAATTTATTGTCTTTTAAGGAAAATTCATATTATAATTAATATAATAGTTCCTTAAAGGACTGTTAGCAGGTAGTACCTTTGACTTTTGCAGAGCTTGTGGGTACTACTTTTATTATATTTAATTTCTAAATTCTTTATTTTGACAAATAATTAAATGAAATTTTATGTCTTTTATTTTATTGATGTAGTATTATATATATGTATAAGGTATAACGGATATCAAGTAATTAAATGTCGTTAACATTATTATAATACGTAATTATATGTCGTGTCAATGTTTTTATGTTTTATTTTAAATTACTAATTTCTGTTGTATAATTTTTACTAGGAGGTATCTATATTGTGAAAAACAGAATTTCTGAGTTAAGGAAAGAAAAAAATATTACTACAACTGAATTAGCTAAACAATTAAATGTTACGATTAGAAGTGTCCAAAGGTATGAAATTGGATCAACTAATCCTCCTCCTGATAAATTAAAATTAATGGCAGAAATCTTTAATTGTAGCATCGATTATATACTTTATTTATCTGATAAAAGAACACATGAGGCTTTACCAGATGGATCACAATTAGAAGGATTAATTAAGGCAAATCCTGATACTAAAAAGCTTTTTATAAACAGACTTAAAGATTTATTAATTGAGAAAGAAGTTACAAAGGATGTATTATCTAAAAGTACTGGTATAGATAAAGAGTCGATATCAGGCTATTTAAAAGGAACTATTATTCCAGATATTGATGCCCTAAAAAAAATTGCTAAAAATCTTGATACTACAATTGATTATTTATTTGGTTTAAATGATAATCCGTCAAGTAGTGAAATTGTTCTTTTAGAAGATTGGATATCGTTTAATGATGGCAAAAGTATTAAAAAAGTTCCTGCAAAATTAATTAGAGATTTTTTAAATTCAATTTCTCAGAAAGATGACATATAATTTCGCATTCATTATTATTGTTAATATCTTTATTTATATAAAGTATGTTTAAGTGTTTTGATTTGTAGTAATTTAAATTATTAAATTTTTTGGGAAATTCAACATATCTTATATCATAATCATTTTTCATAAACTCTCCTCACATATAATTTAAAATAATAATATTTCTTATTGTCTTTACAAGTACTATTATCCTATATTTGAAATGAGATAGTAGTCTACAAAATAGTTGTTTGAGTTTATAGGGTATACAAAACTTAGAAACTTTTGTGTACTTAATTACCAAAACAATTTATAAAATGATATAATATGCTTGAAAAGTGATTTTGGGGGTTAAATTCCTATGAATATAATTTCAAAAATGTTAACTGAGGTAATAAAGAGTGTCTTAAACAGACCTATATCATCAAAAGAATATAAAAAATTTGGTGGTTCAAAATGTGTTTTTTATGCAAGAGTTAGAGATAATGTAGGACATCTTCCAGATGGTTGTGCAATTGTTCTCAAAAACGTTATTATGCATGATGTAAAGGAAAATACTTTTAAGAAAAATATGATTTTTGATTATTACAAAAATTATTTGACTACTGATGAAATAGAGTATTGCAACAAGAATCCAAATGATTTTGAGACTTTTGTTGTTTTTGCTTTGTCAAAGTTTATAAAACCAAAAAGTTCATTATTTTCTGATATAGTAATAAAAGCTTATCCAAAAACTAATTCTAAAGAAGATAATATAATAAGCTATTCAAGTAAAATCGAAGGTTTATATAAAAAGCTTTTAGATTCTTTTAAGAATGATTTTGAAACAGGATTTTCAATTTCAAGAAGAATGCAAGAGTTAATTTGTGATGTAATACTGATTAGTGAAGGATTAGATGAATAGGTATACAAAAATGCTAATAAAATAGAAGTTTTATACTCAAAATGTATACCAAAAGAAAAGATTCGAATACAATTTAAGAATGTAGAAGCTATAATTAAAGCGGAATCTAAGACAATTGATAAAGGTGAAAGAAAAGATTTAATCGAATCATCTACTATAAGTATAAGAATAATATTAAAATGGTTTTATAAAGAATATATTAAAAGGGTATACAAACTTGAATTTAATAATTCTGAGAAATTTTCAAAGTATATATTACAAACAGATGAATTTTCATATGAAATCGATAAATATATGTGTAAAGTTGATGAAAATGTAGAAATTATTAGAGGAAATCATATAAAATTAATGGAAAAGCAAATAGAGATTGTAGAAAATGCTGAAAAAGTATTAGCAATTACAGGATCAAGGACCAGAAATGAAAAGTATATGAAAACAATTGAAAGTGCTATTATAAAGAATCCTAATTTAGAGTATTATCGTATTTTATTGGGAATGCCTCATAATGAGGGATTAAAATCTCATTTGTTTAATTGTTTAAAGATTGTTGAACCTATTGAAAAAGAGAAAATGAAAAGATATTTATTTTTGGGATTTTATAAGGATACAAAATTAGAATCTGAAAAATTTATCTGTAGCAATGAAAAACAAGCATTAGTAATATTACCATCATTTGAAAGAATTATGAAATATGATTCAGGAATTGTATTTCATGATAAAAATGATGTATCAAGAATGGTTGAGTATGTTAAACAATTGTATATTAGAGGAATAGATATTACTTTGGAAAATAGTATTAATAAGTTAAAAGTATATAAACATAACAAGAGAAGAGAAAATTAAGTAATAGAATTTCTTTATGGGAAGTATTATTTTTGAATAGAATATTAATAGTTTATAATAATATAAGTATAGTAAGAGGAGATAAAATCGTGAAGTCAATAATTGAGTTAGCATCAGAGTTGGTAAAAATTCCATCACAAGCAGTAATAGATAATAATGATAATATAATAGAATTTATATATAATTGGAGTTTGAAAAATGATCTAAATGTAAAATATTTATATGATAAAAATGATAAAAAAAGTGCCATTTTGATACAAAATGTTGGATCTAATTCAGGGAAAAATCATTATTGTTTCAATGCATGTGCAGATACTGCACCTTTTGGGGATGTTTCAAAATGGATGTATCATCCTTCATCAGGAAAAATAATTGATGGATATATGTATGGAAGAGGATCGGCGGATTCGAAAATTGCAATTAGTATTTTTCTTCATATAGCAAAAGAACTTAAAAAACTAAAATCACTAAATGGACAGGTAGATTTTGTATTCGATGCGGATGAACACACTGGAAATTTTTCGGGTATCAAATCATATTTAGAGTATTTAAATTATAAAAAAATAGATGGTGTTTGTATTGGTTATCCTG
>JBDMZA010000188.1:0-6548 GCA_039770155.1 Clostridiales bacterium | reverse complement strand
TATGTGTTCTACCAGATACAGGCATTCCAATAATTATATCCTCTTGTCCAGTGTATTTTGATAAAACTATATTAAGTACAGACAATAAAATCATATGAATTGTCGTTCCAGTATTATTCATAATTTCTTTAATTTCAGAATACTCATCTTTTATTTCAAAAATAATTTTATCACCTTCAAAATTTTGAATATGTGATCTTGTAAAGTCTGTAGGTAAATTTAAAATTGGTATTTCATCATTATATATATTTAACCAAAATTCTTTTTGCCTTTTTATATATTCTGATTCTAAAAAATCTTTTTGCCATACTGCATAATCTCTAAATTGAAGTTTTGGTAATTCCGACTCTTTCCCATTGTACAATGAATAAAAGTCTTTCAGGAATAGTTCCATTGACAGTCCATCGGATACTAACTGATGCATATCAACTAAAAGATAATTTATATCTTTAGATTTTTTTGCTATTGCTACTCTAAGCAACGGTGGTTTTTTTAAATCAAAAGACTTAAAAAATATTAATTTAATTTTTTCTAGATCATCTATATTCTCAATATTATATTCATCTATTTCTAATTCAATATTATTATAAACTTTTTGAACAAATTCATTTTCAATAAATTCAATACCAGTTCTAAATATTTCATAATTTTTTACTATAGTACAAAAAGCTTTTTTAATTTTTTCAATATTTATATATCCATTTATTTTTATAATTCCTGGCATATTATATACAAGTCCATTTTCATCTATTTTATTTAAAATACATAATCTCTTTTGAGTAGATGTCACAGGATAATATTCTCTTCTATCTTGAGGAATTATTTTTTTGTATTCACTTTCTTTAGCTTCTTTAATATATTCAGATATTTTTTCAATTGTACCTAACTCAAATATGTGCTTTACTTTTATATCAATATTGTATATCTTTTGAATTTGAGTAATAAAGTTTATTGCTTTAATAGAATCTCCACCAATTTCAAAGAAATTATCTTTTATACTTATGTTTACAATCCCCAGTAATTTTTCTAATTCACCTATAAGTGTTTTCTGAAATTCATTTTGTATTATTAAGCTTTTTCGATTTGACAAATATTCTATAGGATTTGGTAATTTTTTTCTGTCTAATTTTCCATTTGGTGTTAATGGAATTTTATCAATTTGAATAAAATATAATGGAATCATATAATCCGGAAGAAATCTTAATAGAAAGTCCCTTAATTTATCTGACTCAACTTTTTTATTTGCTAAATAATATGCAACAAGATATTTTTTCTCTATCGATTCATTTACTGTTACAAATGAATCCGTAATAGAATTATATCTAGATAAAATATTTTCAATTTCACCTATTTCTATTCTATTTCCTCTAATTTTAACCTGGAAATCAATTCTTCCTGAAATTTCTATATTACCATCAGGTAACCATCTTGCTAGATCACCTGTCTTATACATTTTTTCACCTAGTTTATAAGGATTATCAATGAATTTTTCCTGTGTTAATTCATGTCTGTTTAAATAACCATTTGATACACTATCACCTACTATACATAATTCTCCATTTATTCCTACAGGACACATATTTTTATTTTTATCTAAAATATAAATACATGTATTATTTATAGGTTTACCGATATTTACTGTTTTTTCATTTGTTAAATTTTTTACTGTTGAACATACAGAAACTTCAGTTGGACCATATGCATTAAAGATTCTTGTATTACTTAAATTATCTTTTAAAGTTTTAAATAAATCAATTGGAAGTTCTTCTCCTCCTAGTATTATATCAGTACAATTTCTTAGAAATTTTGTATCATCCAAAACCATTAACATTTTTAACATAGACGGAGTTAAAAGTATCATATTTATTTTATTTTTTTCTATTAAATCTCTTTGATGAGGCGGATTTAAAATCTCATCATCACTAGCTAAAAATATTTTTAATCCCTTAGTTAAAGATGGTAATAAATCAAATACAAACATATCAAATATAATATTAGCAATACTCAAAAAAGTTTTTTCTTCTTTATATTCAATTACTTTTGTTATTCCTTCAACAAAGTTTAAAGCATTTCCATGATTAATCATAACACCTTTAGGTTTTCCAGTTGTTCCAGATGTGTAAATAACATATATTGCATTATTTAAATTTAATCTAACATCACTATTATTAGAAGAATAGTTGTTTATACCTTTAAATCCAATTTGATGTTTATATCTTTTAGAATTATTCAATTTACTAATGGAACTCAAATTATTTTTATCAATATTTATAATTGCATCATATCTAAATTCAGTCAATTCATTCTTAATGGTATGAATTTTATCAGTAAAAGATATTTTACTAATTGTATTAAGATCTATTGATATATCTTCAAAATATTTTTTTGAGACAAACAATTCATTTGAAAAATCAGTTTTAGTTTTTACATTAGGATTATTTTTTTTATATTGACTTAAAGAGCATTCCAACTCACTTTTAAGATCATGATTCATAATATCGCCTATGAATATAATTCCACTATTTGACATTAATTTTATTACATTATTAATTATTTTTCTTAAATAATTATAACCACTAAAACATTGTATTACACTGTTTAAAATAACTATATCAAAATCTTTATCTTTAATTTTATTAATATCATGAGCTGCTAAAGATTCTAATTTTATATTTTTAATTCCTTCCCTCAAAACTTTTTTTGAAACATTAGCAATTGTTGATTCTGATAAATCAGTTCCGTAGTAAAACCCTACAAAAGGAGCAATTTTAAACATAGATAAACCAGTAGCACAACCAATTTCTAAAACTTTTATTTTTTTATGAAGATAGGGCTTGAGTTTTAATAATATATTATCAGAATATTCATTCATTTCTTCCTTTGAAAGATATTCACCTGTAAAGCTATTTTGCCAACCACCACCCTTTATTTCATCATCTTTTGAAGAACTTCCTACATGATTCCACAAATCTTTATTCATTAAATTATTTATACCTTCATCTTCTACATAAACATCTTCACTATCCATACAAATATAAGTTTTAAAAGTACTACATTCCCATTGTAACTTATTTAATACTTTGATTTGTTTCTTATCACAAATTATAATTTCAATTTTTGCATCTTCAACTATCGTTTTTATTCTTTCTTCAGGATAATTCACAGATATTGGAACATATGCTCCACCAGATTTTATTGTACCCATAATACCAACTATCATAAGTTCTGATCTTTCCATCATGATTCCAATTAAAGTATCTGGTTTTACATTTTGCTCATTAACTAAATAGTTTGAAAGGATATTTGATTTATTATTTAACTCTCTATATGTTATCTTATTATCATTAAAAACTATAGCTATATTATCGGGTGTTTTTTCTACCTGATCTTCAAAAAGTTTGTTAATTGTTTTATCTTTAGGATAATCAGCATATGTATCATTAAACTCATATAATATTTTATTTTTCTCTTCTTTAGACATTAATTCAAGGTGACTAACTTTAGTTTCTGGGCTTTCAATAGCATTATTTAAAAGATTCATTATAAGCTCAAACATTCTATTTATTTCTTCTTCACTAAATACATCAATAAGATAATCAAACTGTATAATAAAATTCCCCTCGTTTTCACGATCATTAATATGTATTACTAAAGATTCTGTTTGATGACCACAAAAATTCCACCTTGATTTATATTTTATTACATCATTTGCCAATTTATAGCTTTGATATGATAATGCTACATCATATAACCTATTAGAAGAATTAGTATCACCTCTAAATTCTTCCAATATTAATTCGAAAGGATATTTTTGATGACGATAAAAATTTCTCAATTTAGATGCTACATACATAACATACTCATTAAATGAAAGTTCAGTTTTGAATTCCATTCTTAATGGAATCGAGCTTATAAACATACCAACAGTATTTTTTTCAAACTTGGTAGTTCTGTTTAAAACAGGAGCTCCCAAACAAATATCATTTTTTCTTGTTGTTATACCAATATATGAATATAAGGTTGTTAAAAATAGATGGTAGATAGAAAATTTATTTTCATTACAAAACTTATTTAAATTAGCAGATTCTTTATCTGTTAATACATAAGTTATTCTCTTTGATTTTGAAGTTCTCTTATTAATATTATCTAATTTAAATCCAATGAATTCGGGTTCCGTAGAAAATGTTTCTTTCCAGAATTTTTTTGAGTTTAAAAATTTATTTGATAACATATATTCTTCTTCTTTGAAGATATGTTCAATATATGAAGGTGCTTTTTCCATTAAAAGAGGTTTTTTAGTTTTCAGTTTATAATAATAATATGCAATTTGATCAGTAAATAATTTCATACTCCATGCATCTGATATTAAATGGTGAAAATTAAATATACCTCCCCCTTTGTTTTCTCCTAATTTTATCATAGTAAATTTGAATAAATCATTATCCATAATATCAAAAACTTCAGATGATTTTTTATCAGTCCATTTATAATAAGCATTTGAATTTTCGCTAAAATCAATCAAATCAAATTTTTTATATGAAAACTCAGATATGTATTGTACAGGTTCTCCATTAATTTCTTTAATTCTTATTCTAAATGCATCATTAACTAAAACAATAAAATTAAGTGCTTTTTCCAGAATATCAAAATTAACATTTTCAAGATATATAATTGTTGCTGAAATATTTGCTAAAGAAGTATTTGGATAAACTTTTTCCATATACCATATAGTTTTTTGTGGCCAGGTTAACTGCATATATTTTGAACTGTATTCAAAGTTTGATCTCAATAAACCATAGAATTTTTCAAGAGAGTTTTTATTCATCATAAGTTTTATAATCTCAATTTTTTTATTGTCAAATATACTTTTTATATGTTTGGATTTATTTAATATTATTCTAAATTTTTCTATGTTATTTTTTTTATAAAAGTTTATTAATTCATTTGAAAGAGTAATCATTACCTCCTCATTAAATTCATCTTTATCTTTTTCAGAATAAATCTTACATATATTTAAAAATCCATCTAAATCTGGCATATCAGGATAACACTCTGCGACAGCATATCCAATAATTGTATCATTTTTTGTTATACACATAATTTCTCTTACAACAGTTAATTTATAATCTGATAAAACATCTTCTATATTAAATTCATCTTTTTTATACTGATTACATTCTATCTCCAATAAAGAAAGATTTTCATTAGAAAAATCAATAAAAGAGTCTTTGCTACAATTTCTAATAATTATGATATTTTCATCCACTTTATCTAATGTACTTTTTGTATTTATTTCGATACAGTCAATTTTTTCATATTTAAACCCATCAGAATTTTCATATATTTCCTTTGAATTTTCAAATAACTCTAAGTACCAATTTATATCATTTTCTATATAAGAAATATAATATTTATATTCTGGTTGATGTAATATATGTTGAATAATTCCTGCATATATACCTGATTTTGAGCGATGATTTAAAATAGTTCCCGGTGCGGCTATAATATTTTGTCCCAAAAATGTATTTTTATAAATTCTAAGTGAAGAACATATATTTAAAAGCCTACCATTTTTTTGATTAACATAACTTTTCCAAATAGTAGGATAATTCTTCAAAGTATTTAGTTTTTCAACCATTTCTTTAAACTTTTCATCTTCATTATTATCAACTTTGAGATGCATAAAACTTGTTTGTTCATATAAGTAAATTAGTTCTTCTGAAGTAACATTTTCATATGATTTTATTTCATAATTTTTCATTTTAAAAATAAAATCAAATAATGAATTAAAAATGTTAGAATCAATTTCTAAAAAAGATACTCCATAAATTGAATTTTCATCATTTAATTTCCTTTCACTAACCAATACTACACTAACTTTAAATGTATCTAATCCATTTATATTGACAAGTACATCATTTATAACATCTCCATTATCATATTGATCTGATTCTCTTTCAAATGAAAATCCTCCAACACTAACATCCGAAAGTAAACATTTTTCTTCATTTGAAAGTACTATATAAGAACTTTTATCCTTAAACTGAATTCTTGTTGATATTCTTCTATAAGAAGCAAATATTTCTTTTGGTATCTCTATTTGACAATTATCGCCAAAATAAGCTCTAACCTTTGTATTAAACTTATACAATACATCATTTAACACAAATAAAACTTCCACTTCTTTTATAATTTCATGTACATATTCATTTTTATTAAATTCTAACATTGGATAACTTCCATTTGAATAGGAAAAAGTCATTAATGCATAGTATTTTTTATTTTCAACATTTATAGATACTGAAATTTCTTTCTTTTGTTTAAGTTTTGTAAAGATTCCATTAATAGCATTTATACTAGTTAACTTGATATAATTTCCCATACTCTTCACTCCTGTTTTAAAATATAAAATAAATTAAATCAACTATATACTTTTAGAAAAAAGTTTTTTTAGGCATAATCAAAAATTTCATAAGACAATTTTTTTCTGAAAATATCGATGTTTTAACGAATTTTCAAAAAAAGTTGACTAGTTTATTTTTTGATTC
>JBDMZA010000187.1:0-13176 GCA_039770155.1 Clostridiales bacterium | reverse complement strand
GAAACATGTATTTTTCAACCATTTCTAAAATTATCAAACAAAATAATATAACATGAATACGAATTACAAAGTTATTTTTTATAATATACAATAACCTCTTTTGAAAACATCAAATACACTGTAAGAACTATTTTGATAATACAGAAGTTTTTTAAGGCATAATCAAAAATTTCATAAGACAATTTTTTTTCTGAAAATTCCCTAAAAAACTGGAATTTATCAATCGAAAAATCTAATTTATTTTTAGCCTATTTCTAAGAAACACTAAATAAAAATTAAAGGAGATTTACAATGAGTAAAGAAAAAAATAAAACTTATTTTAACCTTGTTGCAAAATTATATGAAAGTGCAAAATCAAAAGATGAAAACAAACAATTAGATTTAAATGAATTCTATGAATCAATTGAGAAAATTATGGAACTTCGTCAAGAAGACAATCATAATTTTGCAGAAGTGTTAGGTGCTTATGCATATGACCCCTTATTACGCATAAACAGAATTCAAGAATGGGAAAAAGCTATAATCTATGAGACATGGCGCAATCCAGGTTTTAAAAATATTCTTCTAAATGGTAGTGAAGAAGATAAGAAAAACGCTCTGAAAAAATACATACTCCAAATTACTCCAAATGATAAAACTGATCCTCCAAGTTGGATTGATGATTTAAAAATATGTTATCATGAAAATACTGACGATACACTCCATATTGTAATACCACAAGCGGACACAAAAAAACCACTTGGATACTAAGAGATAGAAAAAAAATAAACCTTAATTCTTGAGTATGAATTCGCATGATTTAAGCGAACTTCAGGCGAAAAAAATTAAAGTTTATTTTTTAGTTTTCCTAAGAATTATTTCAAAATTTTACCATAGACTATCTAACTCATATTATTATGTAAATTACACTATTTAACATTAATAAGTTTTAAATATTTTAATTTGATGCATCTTTTGCAATTTTCCATTTTTTATTTAATTCATTAAATATAGTATTTATATCTTTCCCTTTTATTATATCTACAGCAATATCATTATAGTTAAAATTAGGTATACTTGATGTAATTTTTTTCAAATCATTGGAATCAACTACAACATCTAACTTATTTGGATTATATGATTCGAATTCTTTAATAAAATTTAAATCAACTTTTCTGCTAGGTCTTGCAGACATAAACCCTAAGACTTTCACAACTTCTGAATATTTCTCATTAAGTATAAAATCAACCCATACTTTTGCAGCATCGGTATTTTTTGAGTTTTTCGATATAGATACAGCTACATCTGGTTGAATAACAACATTTTTTGATCCTTTATTATCATTATAAGGAAAAGGAAAAATCCCAACATCTTCTGTAACTAAAGTACTACCTTCATCAGTTACTTGTGGAATAAACCAAGGACCTAAAAATGCCATTCCAACATTTCCATCTTTAAAAGACTTTCTCATAGGTTCCCAATCAGCAACTAGAGGATCATCTTCCATAATATCCGCATCAACTAATCTCTTAAATATTTTATAAGATTCTATAACTTCATTACCATCTTTAAAAGGTTCTTCTTCATCAGTTAAATTATTTAATATATTACCATCACCTGAAATTGTTTTTGGTATATCTTGCCACCAATATTTCATCGGCCAATTAGCTTTTGATGATGTCATCAACCCAACTTTACCAGCTTTTTTTAGTTTTTTACCAACTTCTATAAATTTTCTAATAGTTTTCGGAACCTCTAATCCTAATTCTTCAAATAACTTTTTATTATATACAATTCCAGATGTAGTTACACCCAATGGTAAAGCTCTTATTTTACTATTAGCACCCAAAAACGGCTCATATCCAATATAATCATCTGTAAAATCAAATACTTCGTCTAATTGTAAACTTGAATCTGTCAATTGTTGTTTTGAATAATATTCAGCATGAACAGTCCAAACATCAGCTAAATTATTTGCAGCTATCTTCTCTTTCATTACTTTTGTAAAATCTTCATGGTTTTCAATAACTATTTCTATATCAGGATATTTCTCATTAAATTCAATAATGAAGTCTCTCCAAACTATAGTTGAAAAATTAGAAGCAAATACAACTTTTCCACTTATAACATAGTTATCACTACTTTTTAAATTTTTTTCATCATTTACCTCTTTCAAATTAACATCGGAATTTGATGTTCTAAACTCTGATTTACAAGTTGTAAATGAGAATATACTTAAACTCATTATTATTATCACTATTGTTATAGATATAACTTTTCTCATAATAATATCCTTTCATTATTCTTTTTATAATATTAAATATTTATTAAATCAAACAAGAAATACAGTACAAATCAATATATTTTTATAATACGAGGTATTAAGGGATATCCAAAAAATAAACTAGTCAACTTTTTTTGAAAATTCGTTAAACCATCGATATTTTCAGAAAAAAATTCTCTTATGAAATTTTTGATTATGCCTAAAAAGTAAATAGTCATTTTTGAATAACAAATCACATATATTTGTGATTTTCAGATGAAAAAATGATCATTTACTTTTTCGAAATACCTTACAAATATCAATAGTATAGAAGATAGTATTATAAATGAAACAAACAATCTATATTTAATTTTTATAAAATGAAAATAATAAAATAGACTAGATTATATAAAGAATTTTATCATAAATAATATAACAGTTCAAGTTCTTGTCGAATTTACAGTATTTTTAAAACAAGAAAGAGGATACTAAAATCAAACATTAGGCATAATCAAATAATAAACTAGTCAACTTTAAAAAAATCCGTTAAAGCATCAATATTTTCAGAAAAAAGTTGGCTTATGAATTTTTTGATTATGCCTTAGGAGAACCTAAAAAATAATACCCATTCATACTCGATTTTTGGCTATCCCTTATTAGTCTCCTCAAAAAGAATTTGTGTTGCTATGAACTAAAAATTAAATTTTAACTTGGTGATAAACTTTTTTGCCTTTTCTAATTAAAATGGTTCCATCTTCTCGTAATGCATCTTTATTAATTATATACTTATAATCTGTGATCTTGATATCATTAACGCTTATACCACCTTGTTGAACTAATCTTCTTCCTTCACCTTTTGAAGTTATGATTTTTATTTCCATGAGTAATGTTAAAATATCTATACCATTTTCTATCACTTTTTCATCAAAACAAGTTGTTGGTATTGAATCACTTTTTTTACTTTTACCAAAAAGTGCTTCTGTTGCATTTCTTGACTTATCAGCTTCCTCTTTTCCATGAACTATTTTAGTTATTTCATAAGCTAATATTTCTTTGGCTCTATTTATTTCATTTCCTTCTAGTTTTGATAAAACTGTAATTTCCTCCATTGGTAAAAATGTAAGTAATAACAAACACTTTATTACATTAGAGTCCTCTATATTTCTCCAATATTGGTAAAAATCATATGGAGAAGTTTTATATGGATCTAACCATACTGCTCCGGTCTCAGTTTTACCCATCTTTTTACCATCACTAGTAGTAAGTAAAGGTATTGTCATACCAAATGCTGGTTTTTGCAATTTTCTTCTTATTAATTCAACTCCACCTATAATATTTGACCATTGATCATTCCCACCTAACTGTAATTCACAATTATACTTTTTGTTTAATTCTAAAAAATCATATGATTGTAATAACATATAATTAAATTCTAAAAAAGTTAATCCCTTTTCATATCTTGATTTATAACATTCTGCAGTTAACATCCTATTCACAGAAAAATGTACACCTATATCTCTTAAAAAATCAATATAATTTAGTTTTCCAAGCCAATCTATATTATTTACCATAATTGCTTGATTCTCTGAAAAATCAATTATTCTACTTAATTGTTTTTTTATAGAATTTGCATTGTTTTCTATTTGATCCTCTGATAACATTTTTCTCATTTCTGTTTTACCTGTAGGATCTCCGATAACGGCAGTTCCTCCACCAATAAGAGCAATTGGTCTATGCCCATGCTTTTGCATATGTGCCATAAGCATAACTGTTAAAAAATGTCCTGCTGTTAAACTATCAGCAGTAGGATCAAAACCTATATAAAATGTTATTTTCTTCTTATCTAGCATTTCCCTTATTTCGTTTTCATGAGTTGTTTGTTCAATAAATCCCCTCTCATATAAAACATCAAATACATTTCTCATATTTAACTTCTCCTTCTATAATATTTATCTTTTAGAGATATCCAAAAAATAACTCTAATTCTCGAGTATGAATTCAGTTTTATCTTTTAGGTTCTCCTTAATATCAAATATTAAATAATAAATTGAATTTTTAGTCAAACATTGATTTACTTTTTTAAATAGTTCTAATAGTTTTTATCATTTCATTTTCAAATATTAATTATAGTGTATAATAATAACATAAAAAAACTAAAGTATTAAGATTAATATATTTCTCAACCTTTTATTTTCAAATTCAAAAAATCAGCTTCACAAAAAACGGAGGTTTAGTTTGTATGGACACCACTGAAATCATTGATTATAGCTTAACTAATAGAAATAGTTTAAAAGAACAATACTCAAATAATTTAAAAAAATACACAAATGATTCAACACTAGAAAAAATTACTGAAGGTTTTGATAGTATTATATCATTAATATTTAATGCAATTATTTTCCCAATAATTTCAACCATTATATCAATTGGAATTTGTATATTTTTTAGTATTAGTTTTAATTCCATAATATTTGGTATACTTTTATTCATTACCTTACTCCCTATATCTTTAATCGGAGTAGCTTCATTTAGCATTGCTAAAGCACTTTCTGATTTTGCAAAAGCAACAGTTTATATAGTAAAATATATTATTCATTTAATAAATGAAATAAAATCAAAGGCTGAAGATGAAGGTTTAAAAGAATTAAATAGATTAGAATTAACTGAATTAATTTTTAAATTAATTATCTTTCCCATTATCAAAAAAATCATAAGACTAAGTATATTAGGTGATTTTATATATACTTTATTAAAAACAACAGTTTTAAAAACTGATGATGAATGCTTTGATGTTGATTTAGAGAATTCAACTGATACATCCTTTGAAATTAGTAATAGAAGAAAAAAAGTAATTAGAATTATTAGTAAAACACTAAAATTAACAGTACAAAGTATAAATATAATTTTGATAATTATTGGCATTATATCATCAATAACAGGTATTTTACTTACAATATTATTATTTTTTCTTTATTAAAAATCCCTTAAATCATGCGAATTCATACTCGAGAATTTGAGTTTATTTTTGGGCTATCCCTTAGCCGATTATTTATGTTATAATTATATAAAAATAATTTAAAATTCAAACTAGTTTGGTGAACGATGTAAATTGTACCTACATTATACATACACTGAATATTTGAATTGGAGAATCATAAATGAACTTACTTGATAGAATTAAAAATTTCTTTAATTATGTACTGGAAAAACACACTGAATTTATTTTTCCAATCATTACCATTATTTTGTTATGGAGTTTATATCAAATAATAATATTTTTCACACATAAATTTATAACAAATATTCAAGTTTATCATAAAATAAAAAAAATACTTAGTTATTTATTTATATCTACCTGTTTATTGCTAATAGCTATTGTAAGTTTTGAAAACTTTAACTCATTTTCAACTTTTTTAGGTCTTTTTTCAGCTGGTGTAGCTATTGCATTAAAGGACCTTATTGTAAATGTTGCAGGATGGATTTTTATTATTTGGAAAAGACCATTTTCCGTTGGTGACAGAATAGAAATAGGAAACAGTGCGGGAGATGTAATTGATCAGAGAATATTTCAATTTACTCTGTTAGAAATAGGTAATTGGGTTGACGGTGATCAAAGTACAGGTAGAATTATACACATACCAAATTCTACTGTGTTTAATAAATCTTTATCAAATTATAGTAAAGGATTTAAGTATATCTGGGATGAAATATCTGTAGTTATAACATTTGAAAGTAATTGGCAGAAAGCAAAATTGATTCTACAATCAATAGCAAATAATCATACTGAACATCTAAGTTCTGAAGCAGAACGCAAAGTAAAAGAAGTTGCTAAGAACTTTATGATTATATATAAAAATTTAACCCCAAGAGTATATACAAATGTAAAAGATTCAGGTATACAACTAAACATTCGTTACCTTTGTGAACCACGAAAAAGAAGAAGTCGCACTGAAGCTATTTGGGAAGATATCCTAAAAGATTTTGCCAAAAATAATGATATTGATTTAGCTTATCCTACTCAGAGGATAGTTATAAACAAATAAAAAATAAAGTACAATACATATAACAATAACCATCATTAACAATGTTTAACACCATATGTTTTTTAATTATACTTTAAATCTATATCCAACACCCCATACCGTTTCAATATATTGTGGTTTTGATGTATCAATTTCAATTTTTTCTCGAATTTTTTTTATATGAACAGTAACTGTTGATATTTCACCACAAGCTTCCATTCCCCAAATTTTATCAAATAAGTTTTCACGACTAAAAACATGATTTGGATTTTCAATTAAATATAATAACAAATCATATTCTTTTGAAGTGAAAAAAATTTCTTTATCAGCTTTTTCAACCTTTCTTGCTGATTTATCTATTATAATATTTCTAACATTAATAATATCTCTGCTTTTAGTATTATTACCTACCAACCTTTCAAATCTGCTCAAATGAGCTTTAACTCTTGCAACTAATTCACTTGGACTAAAAGGTTTTGTTACATAATCATCTGCACCTAGTCCTAATCCTCTTATTTTGTCAATATCTTCTTTTCTTGCAGTCACCATTAAAATAGGAATATCAAGTTTTGATCTTAATTTTTTACATATCTCAAATCCATCTACATTAGGAAGCATTAAATCCAATATAATTAAATCAAATCTTTCTTTAGTAGCTTTTAACAATCCAGAATCTCCTGTTAACTCTAACTCTACTTCAAACCCATTAATTTCTAAATAGTCTCTTTCTAATTCAGCAATACTCAATTCATCTTCAATTATTAATATTTTCTTTTTCATATTCATCACCTCTCTTTGGAATATCTAACTCTATATAAATTGTCATACCATTATTTATCTGGCTCTTTGCCCATATTCGACCACCATGCTCTAATATAATTTGCTTTGCTATTGCCAAACCTAATCCACTACTACCTTTAGAAGTATTTCTTGATGGATCTGCTCGATAAAACCGGTCAAAAATATATGGTAATTTTCCCTCATCTACACCTATTCCATTATCATGAAATCCAATCTTTACAATACCATTTAGTTGTTCTAAGCTAACTTTTAAAGTTTTATTTTCTCTATCCATGAATTTAATAGAATTGTTAACTATGTTTACCACAACTCTCTTGAATTTTTCTATATCAATATCAACTTTTGTATTTTCATCTAAATTGTACTCACTTATAAACTTAATTCCTTTACTTTCAAAATCTAATTGCATATCATCTATAAAATCTTCAAAAAATCTTTTTATACTTACTTTTGAATAATTAAAAGAAACTTTATTTAGTGATTGATTTGAATAAAATGTTAAATCATCAATAAGTTTATCCATATCTACAGCTTTACTATAAATAGTTTTTAAATATTTATCCAGTTTCTCAGGATTATCTGCAACTTTATCCATAATTCCTTCTACATAACCTTTAATAGATGTAATAGGTGTTTTAAGATCATGAGATATACTTGCAATAAATTCTATTCTATTTTCATCCATTTTTAATTGTTCATCTATGGCACCTTTTAATCTTATTCTCATCTCTTCAAAAGCTCTACAAGTTTGTCCTATTTCATCTTTAGATTTTTCATTTAATTCAAATGATAGATTTCCTTCTTTTATTTGTTCTGCTCCATATTTTAATTTTTTTATAGGTCTTATTATATTTCTTGAAACTACAAAGGTTAAAATTGTTGTAGTAAATATTAAGATAAAAAAGACACCTTTAATAAAATTCTCCATAAAATTTTTCATAAAATTCTTAAATGGGTCACTATCATAAAGAAAATACACTTTTCCTTTACTTCCATCTTTGAATCTCAATTCATATGGCAAAAAACTTACACTTTTTTGATCTTGATTCTTAAAATGTAAAATTTTTTCTCCATTTTCTAAGAAATTCATATCTAATGTTTTATATTTATCAGTAATATAAAATGTTTCATCTTCTATTATTACAGCTAAACCTAAAAACTCCTCTCCAAGAGTTTTTTCAACATTCTCTAAATATTCTAATTCTTTAAACTTTTCGGGATTGTTATTAGCTATATATAATATAGTAACATAATCATCTATACAATTTCTTAAATCTTCTTGAGTTATATCTTCATGATTATACTTTGTCAGATCTAAATTATTTAAATAAGAACCTATAATAGTAACAGCTAATATAAATGCAAATGTTACAGGTATTAATACCATAGCAATATTTGATAGAACTAATTTTACTCTTATAGACATTTTAAACCTCACTTCAATTAATTACAGAACTTGCTAATATTTATATATCTTTTCTTTCAAATAAATAAACACCTAAAGATAGAAATATTATAACATAGCCCACTATAAACATAAATTCATTAGTTATAGTATATACATTTATTGAACTATAAGAAAAATTTTGATACCAATCAATATAACTTGTAGGTAAAATCACACTAAATTCTGGTACCAATGCGCTAATCACAGGAAGTAACAGAAATCCAATCACCATAAAAACAACAGTTCCACTACTGCTTTTTAAAAATTGAGCAATAAAGGCAGTAATAGTAATTAACATAATAAGTGGTAAAATAGCTGCAATATAAGTATATAAATTTATTAAAAGTTCTCCAAAAACTTCAGAAATTTTACCACTAAACATACTCACTATAAAAGAACTTATGAACATGCTTGCAAGTATTGTTATAATAAAAACACTAACAGATATAAGTTTTGTTATATATACTTTAAACCTTGAAACAGGTCTTACTAAAGAAATAATAATAGTACTATTAGAAATTTCATTTGCAAACAAATCACTTGTTATCATAAATATAAAAATAGGAATTACTAAGGCCATTGTAAAGTCTAAAACTGTTATAGGTAATTTGGCTGAATTTATTACATTTGCACCTAAAAAATTATTTGAAACTATATTTATGATTGCAGATATTAAAACTATACTCAAAATTAAAAATAACACTATTAAATTTTTTTTCTTTGAAATAATTTTTTGAGTTTCATTTATTGTTCCAGCTAAAATAATATTCATTTTTAAAACCTACCTTTCTTTAATCTACTTTAGTTTTTATTTTGTCCAAAAAATAACTTTCTAAAACTTCACCTTTATCAATAACATCAGCAACCGTGCATCTATCTATTATCTTTCCTTCTTTTAAAATCAAAATTTGATCACAAATTAATTCAATTTCATAAATTAAATGACTTGATATCAAAAAAGATATCATATATTCTTTTGATAGTTTCAAAATTATATCTCTTAATTCCTTCGTACCTTCTACATCTAAACCATTTGCTGGTTCATCTAGGATTATTAATTTAGGTTTATGTAATATAGCCATACCAATTGACAATCTTTGTTTCATACCCAAAGAAAAATTCTTCACTTTTTCATTTTTGTACTTTTTTAATCCAACGGATTCTAAAACTTCATCAATTCTTGAAGAATCAATTCCTTCATAATATCTGGATATTATTTTCAAATTATTATAAGCAGTCATATACTCTAAAGATACTGGTTTTTCTATTAAACAACCTAATTGAGTTATCGCTTTTTCAAAATTTTCAGATAAATCATATCCACAAATATTAACCTTTCCTTGCCCAATATTTAATAAACCAGTTATGCTCTTCATAATTGTAGTCTTACCAGAACCATTAGGACCTAAAAGTCCCAAAACTTCTCCTTCTTTAATTTTAAAACTTATATTTTCAACACCTCTACCATTTTTATATTTCTTAAATAAATTTTCAACCTCTAAAACTTCATTCATAACTTTCACCGACCTTAATAAATAGTATTTAAGGAGGAATTTTATCCTCCTCTAATTTTTGCAATTATTAATAACTTTTACATTTTTCACTTTCTATTTCTTTAACTTTTTTACCAGTTAAATCAATTTCATCTACAACAGTTTTGTTTATATTTGAAAATTTAACTGTTGCTTTTAAACTTTGTGTATGAACTTTACCTTTTTCATCTTTTCCATTAATATCTAAACCAACTTCCAGTGACTTGATCATATTATTTTTATCAACCAAACTTTTGAAATAAATATTTTTTACTTTTACATCATCTGTTAATTTTGTTATCTCAATATCTTCCTTACTAAAACCAAATATTTCTTTTATGTATTCATCATGATTTTTACTACCATCATCAAGCAATTTATCATTGTCTGAACTTTTTGCAGCAACTATTGCATTAACAATTTCAGGAATTTGTTTATCATTTAGTTCAATGCTTATTTCCTTTTCACCATTACCAATATCTTTTTCAACCACTTGTTTCTTTAAATCACCAACAAATGAATCAAGAACTTTTTCATAAAGTTCTTCCATTTGAGGTGTTATTTCACGGTCTTCATTCATTTTCGAATGATTTTTGTAATTTTCTGAATTTGTAAACTTAAAATATTCATCTTGATCTTCTGGTTTTACTACAACATTTTTTTCATTTAAATATAATTTAATTTCTTTATCAATATCTTCTACTTTTAAATTTAAAGTTCCACTCGCTTTTTCTGAACTATGATCAGCTTTAATATCCATATCTAAATTAACTACTGTTTCATTATTGTCAACTAGTGAAACTTTACTCTCTAATGTAACATTATTATAATCATTTGAATTTTTAACACTCTCTTTTAATGTTTCATAAGCACTGGGACCATTTGCTAAACTTATAACTGTTGATGTAATCAAAAGCATACTTCCAACAGCTATTCCAATTCCCGCTTTCAAATATTTTTTTCTCATAGATTTATTCAATCCTTTCATATTTGTTTTTAAGAATAGTTCTTCTTATGAATCTAATATTATCAATCAAAAATAAACCTTCTATAAAACAAATATAAAAATTCCATAAACAATTATTAAATTTTAATAAAACTACAAACAACTTTATTTTTTCATTATGCTTTAAACTGATATTGGGAAGTCAATTTTAGGATGATACTTATAATCTTTTAACTTTATATCTTCAATAGAAAAATCATAAAAATCTTTTATATCTTTATTTAATTCTAATATTGGAGAAGGATAAATATCATTTTTTCTTTTAAGTTGTTCTCTAATTCCTGTTAATTGATTCTCATAGATATGAGCATTATTTATAACATGGGTAAAAATACCAGGTTTTAAATTTGTAACTTGGGCAATCAAATGAACCAAAACTGAATACTGTATCATATTAAAAGGTACTCCTAAAGGCATATCTCCTGATCTCTGAACCAACATACAATTAAGCTTATCATCCAAAACATCCCACATAGTAAGGAAACAACATGGATATAATGGAGCTTTTTTCAAATGTGGTATTTGCCATATATTCACAAGCATTCTTCTACTCTGAGAATTATTCTTCAGCATTTCAATTAAATCATCTATTTGATTATATTTCCTAACAACATATCCATAACTTTCTCCTATTGTTCCATCTTCCATTTCCCAATCATCCCAAATATGTACTTTATTTTTCTTTAGCCATGAAACATCATTACTTTGTTTTTGAAAAATCCAGAGAATCTCCAAAACAGCAGATTTAAAAGCTACTTTTTTTGTTGTCAAAATTGGAAACTCTTCACTTAAATCAAATGTCATTATTTTATGTGGTAATTTATATGTCTTATTAACAGTTCTATTTTCTGAATAAAACCCATTATCAACAATATCTTTAACAATATCTAAATACTGTTTATCAGCATTCATTTTCATCACTCCTATTTTGTAAATTTGAATGTAATAAAAAAAAACTAAATATGTATAAGGCATAATCAAAAAGTTAACTAGTTTATTTTTTGATTATGCCTAATATTTAGTTTAATTAAATATAAAAATCAAAATATTTGCTGCTTTCAGAAAACCCTAAAAAATTATATCACTTTTTCACAGGCTAAGAATCACTAAAATCAAGTGATTCATTATTTTAAAATATAGATTTAATTTTTAGCTGTCCATATCCTTAATATGAATTCAAAAAACTACCCGCTGTTGCTCCCAATATAAGTGCAAAAATAACTATTACTATTGATATAACAATAGCTCCTGCTAAGATAATTAATTGTGCTTTAAAATAGTTTCTCTTACATTCATGAGTATTTTCATCAAATGCCCAAACAAACATTAAAACTATGTTTACTACTGGTATAAGCAAAAGTAAATATGTTACAATCCAATCCTTCACCGACATATGTTCTGAATTATTTTGAAAGTTATTCATTATATTATCCCCCTAATTATTTATCACTCTCTTAATTATAAATTCACCATAAGGCTTTTGTCTATTAAAAATTTACTTTATATATATTTAGGTTATATTATACAAAATAAACTACATATATATGTTTAAAATTCACATAAATTTATTTAAAGACATCCAAAAAATAATACCCAATTCTTTTCGTCTGAAATTCGCTTAAATCATGCGAATTCATACTCGAGAATTAGAGTTTATTTTTTGGCTATCCCTTAATCATTAAATTCTCTTTTTCTATAAAAATAAGAAGAAATAAAATAAGAAATAATATACAAAATAAATACTATTGTAAAAGCAATTAATCCTTGAACCATTATAGATGAATCATTAATAGTACTAATAATATTTCCTATAAATTCACTTTTTCTAATATCTTCAATGAATTTATTTTTACTTAAAGATTTAAATGAAGCCATTCCAGTATAAAAAATTATAAGAATTGCCATATTAAAAAATCTAGTTTTAAAATATCCAAATTTGAAATAAAGAGGAAAATATGTTAATAATATAATTAAAAGTACTATTGTACTTACAAGAATTATCTCTGGTTTAAAATCCAATTTAATCAAATCAAAAAGACTAAATAAAATGAATGTTCCCAAATAAATAATTACAGAAATCGCTATAAATAAAAATACTGATAAATATCTTTGCAAAACAATATAAT
>JBDMZA010000186.1:0-2565 GCA_039770155.1 Clostridiales bacterium | reverse complement strand
TTATATTCATTCTTTAATTCTTTTAAGATAGTAAATCTATTTTTTCGGTTAATTAAATTAATATTATCAACTTCGTTTATTATCTTATATTTTTTACTTTCATCAATAAATTTACTATCTATAGTTTTAAACTTAAATAATTCCTTATTACCTTTTACTAAAAGACTTGCATAGACTTCACGCTGGTTAAGTTCTTTGATTTTCTCTGGACTTAATCCAGTTTTTTTACTAAAAAATAATAAATCATCTGTGGAACAATTAAAAATAAAATTATTACCAACCATTCCCATTGCTCTTTTTAATAAATCGCCTTTTGCCTGTTTAAGTTCTTGATGAGCCATCATATAAGCTACACCAAATTTTCTTCCTTCTGTTATACTTTCTTCTATTTCACTTGTTGCATATGTTTGCACCTCATCACACAAAACAATTGTAGGTATTCTATTTTCTTTTTCAACTCGTGATCTCTTTAAAGTCTCCATCTTTATTTTTGCCAAAACAACACCACCAATTAATTCTGTTCCAGTTTTATTTAAAGTTCCTTTCCCTAGATTTATTATTAAAATTTTCTTATTACTCATAATTTCTTGTATGTTTATACAATCATTTTGGTTTAAAGATGGATAATAGTAATCATTATCAATAAACATACATAATTTGTTTAATGGACTTAACAAAGCTACCTTAGTAACTTTAGAAGCCTCGACAGATCCATTACCAAATTCGTTTATCCAGTAATCATATATTTCTGGATTTTTGAGTTTGGACAATAGTAATCTTCTGTATTCTACTTTTGTAAATAGCCATCTTAACTTCAAAAGACTTGGATTATCTTCTGTTAACAATAAAGTTCTAAATCCCATTCTAAAAAATTCTTCTGTTTTGTTTCCCCAACTATTTTCAAATACCCTTTTTAAAATATTTATCATTTCTGTAGTCATATTCTCAACATAAAATTTATCATCTTTATTTTGATCAATTAGAAAATTAAAAGGTACAGGATTTTCTGTATTAGTAAAATCCATTGTTACAATATCTTTTCTACGTTCTTCAGGTATTCTTGAAATTAAATCTCTATACAAATCTTCATGTGGATCTATTGCAATTCCTGAATATCCGCTTTTCATCAATTCTACAAATAAATTTATTAAAAACTCAGACTTGCCTGAACCTTGTAGTCCAGTTATTCCTACATGTCGTTTTAAATCTTCAAATCTCAAGCCAAGTTTTCTTTCAATTCCATTCTCCTTCGTAATTGCAAAAACATTTTTTCCTTCCAAAAAGTCTTTATTGATTGTTTTGATTTTATTAAAATTTAATACTAGGGAATTCAATTCAGATTCACATAAAATACTACTTTTTCTTCTTTGAAAATTTCTATTTTCAAGTTTTTTTAAAGCTCTCTGTTTAAAAAAGATCACTCTTTTTTTATTTAAATAATTATCATCAGAAAGTCTCTCAAACATAGTTTTTACAAGTGATGCAACATGTCTTGATTCATTTCCTTCTACATAAAGTTTTATCTGCACAGAAAAATTTCTTTCGCTTATTTTTTTAAAAGCATTATCTAAAGTCTTTTTAGACAGTTTTTTTATTATTTTTGTCTCAGGAACATTTTTTCTTTGATTTGTGTATTTTTCAATCTCGCTTGAAATTGATAATAAAAATTCATAAAAAATTGATATGTTAGCTAATTTCATATCATTTTTTTCACATACTCTCAGTATCTGTGTACCTTTCTTTTTTATCTTTATTTTAGGTTTTACTATTAACTGAATCACAATATTTACACTATATGAATTTATTATTTTATATATTGCCCCCATTACATCACTATTTTTTAAAGTATATAAATAATGTTTATTCGTTTTAAAAGTAAAAATATTAAATTCTTTATTTTTTTCCAATACTTTATGTAAATAATCTTCATCTGTTTTTTCTATTTTAAACTTACCTTTAAGTACTTCTTTAAAACTGTTTATTACTTCATTATCTGCATTTATATAATATTTTAAAGTATTATTTTCATTTGAATGTGCTTCAAATGAAAATTGACTTTTGCTAAATTTTTTACTCTTTTGACATAAGATCGCATGTAAGTCACTCAATGTTTTTTCATTAACTGTAATTGGTTCTATATGATATGTAGTCAATAAATTCATAAATACTCCTCCTCTTATCGATACTTCCTTTAACTGCTTTAATTTAAATTTGCAGTTTTTAAATTTTTTAAGAATATGCTAGGTATAATTTTAAATATTATTTTTGCCAGTTTTAAAATGTAAAGTGAAATTCTAATGTGACCAATTAATGTTATTATCTAATGACCTATGATTAAATTTTTAAATTAGCAATTGCAATATTTTTTGCTAAATTAATTGCCAAATTCATTTTCAACCTTCTATTGTCAATTTTTTATTTTTAGTTCCTTTTTCAGCATAGCTAATGCATCGCTTTCTTCATTTATGAATCTGTTATAGACTGCGTTTTTTATACTTTGACTAGAACTTGAAAAATAAATATTAACTTTTCTCCTTTCTGCATAAATGCTTTTTATTAAGTTTG
>JBDMZA010000185.1:0-4224 GCA_039770155.1 Clostridiales bacterium | reverse complement strand
GGTGTTGGGAACAATTTAGTGAATAGTTTTATACTAAAATATAATAATAAACCATATATACCTGGATCATTAATAAAAGGCAAACTAAGATATAATTCAGAAATGATATCAAAATTATTTAAAGATAAAGACAATTACTATGAATGCTTATTATCTAAAAGTAATTTTGAAGTCAATGAAGAAGAATCAAATTGTTCTTGTCCAATTTGTAAAATGTTTGGAGGTCAAGGAAATAATAGAGGAGCATTAATATTTGGAGATAATAAATTGGATGATGATAAACTTAGTGAATTATTTATGACGAGAACTGGAACAACAATTGATAGATATTTAAAAACAGTTAAAAATAAATCTCTTTATAGTATTGAAACAACAATAGATAAATTGATTTTTTTAGGTGAAATAAATGGTTTTTTAAGAGATGAAACTTATAAAAAAGATATTTTTATATTGAATTCAGCATTTAATTTGATTGATACAATTGGTGGAAATCAATCAAGAGGATTGGGATTTTTAAATAAAGAAAAATGTAATATAAAAATAAATATTGATGGAAATAAATGCGATTTAAGTGAGATATGTAGTAAGGGGGCACCAAATGAAATATAGAATTAATTTAATTAGTAAAAGTCCAATAATGATAGGTGAAAAAAAGACTAAGAGTAATTATTTTAAATCATTAAATAATTTTCCTGGAAGTGTCTTTTATGCAGCATTAGCAAAGGAAATTAGTTATAGATGTTTTTATAATGAGACAAAAGAATTTGATGAAAATAATAATGAAAAAATGTTTTGGGTTAAAGAAGGAAAAGTTGATAATAAAGATTGTATGAAGAATGATTGTAGTGTGAAAAATTTATGTAGAATGTTTAAAAAAATTAAAGTTAGTCACTTTTATCCTTTTGGATTGGGAGTTCTACCGTTAACTGCAAAGGTTTCAAAGGATTATGGTGATAAGATTTGTGATATTTTACATGAGAATATATTAATGGATCTAGACTATGAAGAATATAAAAAAATTAGAAAAAAGTATGAAAATGAATTTGGTAGAGTTGAGAATAAAAAAGGGTTAAATATTTATAGCAGAAATGACTTTGATTATAAAACGTATAAGTGTTTTATTGAAGAGGATTATCATCTTATTACTAGATCTGCTATTGATCCATTAAGAAAATCAGCTGAGTATGGAAGTTTATTTAGTTACGATTTACTAAAAAGTATTAAATTAAATAGAAAAATAGAGGAATATGGGAAGGATACCATCGAAGAGGATAATTTTACTGGATATATTAAGATTGATTCTGATAATGAAAAAATAAAAGAAAATATAATAAATGAAATAATTAATTTAGATAATATTTACTTGGGAGGTATGATTTCAATTGGATATGGTAAATGTAATATAGATAATATTAATAGAGAACCTCTGAATTTGAATAAGACAGACAGTATAGTTGATAGAATAAATAATTTTAATAAATATCTCAAAAAGTACAATATGAAGGATAAAATATATATTCCAATATTACTAGAATCAGATGCATATATATTTGATAATTTTGGTACAAAGATTAATGATCTAAACTCAAAAAGTGGTTTAAATCCTTCAAATATTGAGACTGAAGATTATAAAGAATTAATAAAAAACGAATTTATAAAAGATAAAGAATTGAGTAGTGAATTTACATTAGAAAAAATATTTGCAGAGTATGAATCATTAAGGGGATTTGATACATCAAAACAAATAGGCTTTTTAAGGGATATATCAATTGTTATGAAATCTGGTAGTGTAATATTGATGAGTATAAAAAAAATAGATGCTAAAATTATGGGGTATTTAGAAAAAATATCTTCTGATGGTATTGGAGAAAAGAATGAATATGGTTTTGGAGCAGTTAAAATATGTGATGATTTTCATAATAAATATAAAAGAAATTTATCATGATTTAAATTAAAAATAAATGATAAGTGGGAGGTTTGAAATTGATTATAAAATATAAAAATGAATTGAAAAAGATAACAGAGGATATTTTTAAGATAGCTAATAATTTTAATAAAGAATATAAAAATATGATAGAAAAAGAAAATAAATATGAATTAGATAAAAGAATTATATCAACAACTCAATTTAGCAATATACTTAGAAATATGAATAATATATCATGTGTTGAAGAATTTAAATTATTCATAAGATATCAGGAGTCAAGAGATAAAAAGAAAAAAATTAAATGGGCAATGGAATTAGCTGACAAAAAAACTATAGCAGAGTGCTTGATTGATTCTATTAATAAAATAATTGAACTAGTAGATAGAGAAAAAAGTTTATTTGAGAATGAAATAGATAAAGAAAGGTTAAAGTTGGAGTGTATAGAAAAAATGCTAGGTTATTGTTATTGGAATGTTTATGTTGAAAAAAGTGCTTTAAATAAATAAAAAACTATAAGATAGTTTGATTTTCGAGGGAGATTAGATAATGGATAATAGATATTTTGATGAGTTTTACAACAAATATATCATTAAGGGTGAAATAATTGCCGAAACTGGAATTCATATTGGTACAGGAAATAGTGAGATAAAACCAATTACATTGAAAAATCCAGTTTTGAAAAATATATCTGGAGAGCCTTTTATTCCAGGATCATCTATGAAAGGTGTTATGAGAAGTTATTTGGAAAAAATTTTAAAAATACCAGGATTTGAAAAAATAAATAATAGTGTTGAAATTTGTACTGCTGATAAATCTTGCTTATCAAAAGAAGAAATGGATAAAAACTTTGGAGAAAAAGAAGAAAAAGAGTACAAAAAACAAAGGGAATTAGGTCATAAATATTTTGCAGATTATTTAAAGAAAAAAACTTGTGACATTTGCCAATTATTTGGCTCAGGAGACTTGAGTTCAAAAATATTGGTAAGAGATTTAAAAGTAATAGAAGATTCTTTTTCTGGTTTTGAAGTTAGAACTGGGATTTCTATAGATAGAGATATTAATATAGCAAAGGATACAAGTTTGTTTGAAATAGAAATCATTCCAGCTGGAACTAGATTTGAACTATATTTAATTTTGGATAATTTAGATAAAGAAGAAATTGAATGGAAGAATATTTTGATTGTTTTAAATAGTTTTTTAAATTCTGAAATTGATATAGGTGGTATAAAAAGTAGAGGATTAGGTCAAATAAGATTGATTAAAGATACAGCACATTTTAAAAAAATTGATATAAATAATATAAAGAATTATTTGATAAATCCAAAGAGTATAAAAGATAGACCTTTATTTGATGAAATTGAATCTAAACTTCTTAATGAAGGAGAAAAATTATGTTTAGAGAGCTGATTAATGAAGCAAAAATTGAGTTGACATTAGAATTAAACTCACCACTTTGTATTAGAACTGGAGGTAGTGATTTATTTGATCCAAACCTTCCTGATATGCAATGCTTAAAAACTAATATAAATGGAGAAAAGAGATATATTATACCTGGAAGTACTTTAAAAGGGGTTATAAGAAGTAGATATGAAAAAATTATAGAATTATTCGGAATGAGAAATTGTGATATTTTGGATAATAAAAGTGAATGTAATAATAAAGAGTCTTTCGAAAAAATTACAAATGAAAAAGGAAAAAATATTTATAAGAAAATTTGTGATACATGCAAATTTTTTGGTTGTGGAAATATGTCTTCAAGAATAAAATTCAAAGACTTACACACAATAGAAAATAGTGAGGTTTATACTTCAATTAGGAATGGTGTGGCAATAAATAGAATTACAGGAGCAGCGAAAAAAGGTGCACTTTATGAATATGAAGTTGTTGATGAAGCAACATTTAAAGGTAGCATATTTTTGAATAATTTTGAAGCAAAACAATTAAAATTGTTGATGTTTGTATTAAGAGATATTGATGAGGGTTACATAAGTATGGGAAGTTCAACCTCTAGAGGAAATGGGGATATGAGAGTAAAAGATATTAATTTTAAAATTAAAGATTTCAATAAAAATGATTTAGAGAAAGAAAATAATAACTTTAAACTTTCAAATATTGATTCATTTGAAATGAAGAAAATTAATTGGATTAAAGGAAATGAAGAATTGTACTATTATTATAGTGATTTTAGTAAAGAAAATATGGAAATGGATGAGTTTATTGAAAATAGGTTTGGACTTATTAAACTAGATTTTGAAGGAGAGAGTAATGAGTGATGAAAATAATTGGACTTACTTAAG
>JBDMZA010000184.1:0-25714 GCA_039770155.1 Clostridiales bacterium | reverse complement strand
AGGCAGAATCAAAAAATAAACTAGTCAACTTTTTTTAAAAATCCGTTAAAGCATCGGCATTTTCAGAAAAAAGTTGTCTTATGAAATTTTTGATTATGCCTTACTTAGGGATAGCCAAAAAATAAACTCTAATTCCCGAGTATGAATTCGTACGATTTAAGCGAACTTCAGACGAAAAGAATTTGGTATTATTTTTTAGGCTCTCCTTAACATAACAGATATAAATTAATTAATAGTAATATGCTATGAGTTATTCTATATATTATACGAGGAGGATAAATATGAAAATAACAAATCAAAAACCGAATCAATGGGATTATACAGAAATCGTTTTTGAGTCGGATTTTGAAGGTAATCCATATAAAGATGTGGAGCTCTCTGCTTCTTTTGAAAAAGGTGATTATAAAATTGAAATATTGGGATTTTATGATGATAATAATCTTTGGAAAATTCGTTTTATGCCACCAGAAATTGGAGAATGGAAGTTTAAAACCAGTAGTAACTTGAGTTCGCTTAAAGATCTTGAAGGAATAATCAAGTGTACAAAGGCTGAAGAGGGAGTTCATGGACTCGTACAAGTATCGGATAAGACACAATTTTCCTACTCTGATGGCACAGCTTATTATCCAATTGGTACCACATGTTATGTTTGGAATCTTCAAGGAGATGAGCTTGAAAAGAAAACCCTCGAAACCCTTAAGAAAAGTCCATTTAATAAAATTAGATTCTGTATTTATCCCAAACGATATACATTCAACTATAATGAACCAGAAAGTTACCCATTTCTAGGGAAAGTCGAGGAAAAATGGAATCCTCAAAATCAGGATGACTACACACCAAGACCACGACATTCATGGTGGGATTATGATTTTTTTAATCCTGAATATTTTCAGCATATTGACAATTGTGTTCTGGAATTAAGAAAACTAGGAATTGAAGCAGATTTAATTCTCTTTCATCCCTATGATTTCGGAGCATGGGGCTTTGATTGTATACCAGAAGAGGTAAATAATAGATTATTAAAATATCTAGTTGCTAGATTGGGCGCATTTAGAAATATATGGTGGGCTTTTGCCAATGAATATGATCTATTCCAAAACAAAGCAATTCATGAATGGGATCGTTATATGAAACTTGTCGCAAAAATTGATCCCTACAATCATCTTAGATCTATACATAATTGTCGTGAATTTTTCGATCATACTAAACCATGGATTACCCACTGTAGTATACAATCAAAAGGATTTGTGCAAATTTCCAAATGGCTTGATTCGTACAAAAAGCCAATAGTTATAGATGAATGTGGATATGAAGGAAATATAGATCGTAATTGGGGAAATATCACAGGCAAAGAATTGATTAATAGATTCTGGCAGGGATTTGCATTGGGAGCTTATGTCGGTCATGGAGAAACATATATTAATCCAGAAGAAAACCTTTGGTGGAGTAAAGGAGGAACATTACAGGGAGATAGTACTGAAAGAATTGCGTTTCTGAGAAGTATTATTGAAGAAATCCCTGAAAAGTATTTTTCACTTATTAAACCTACAGATTCATTTATGCGTAAAACAGCTGGTTGTGGAATCTATCCTGAGTTTGGGTTATTTTACTTTGGAGTACATCAACCATCATTTCAATTGATTGATCTTCCTGACTCTGGAACTTGGCAAATAGATATTATTGATACATGGGAGATGACTATAACTTCGGCTGGGAGCAATTTTTCTGGACATTGCCGTTTAGACTTACCAAGTAAAGAAGGCATAGCAATACGGATTAAAAAAAATTAATTTTTATTTCACAATGTAATTATGGGGAATATCATTAAATGACATTCCCCATAATAATATTACATATAATATTATTTGTATTTGTTAGTTGCTACTATTAAAATCTTTTAAAATTTTATCAATTTTAAGTTTCTTTGCTGTTGATTTATATTTTTCCATTGCTTCATCGATTGACATTTGATCTGAAATAATTTTTGAAGCTAATTCTACTCTTAACTTATCAATATTTGACATGTTTTCAACATATGTTTCCGATAAAGGAAATATATATACCTGTTTATAGTTTTGCTTGAATGCTTCTAAAGTTTTTTCGATTCTTGGATCAAGTGGTACTAATGGTCCGTTTTTATATGGAAGTATTGTATTATCAGCTGAAAACCATATTTTATCTATTAATTGCTCTGGATTGTTTAACTGTGGCAACATTTCAACTTTTCCATCATTCCCTTTTTTCCAGTGAGTTCCTTCAACACCAAAACTAAATAAGTTTTGACCTTGATCTCCATCATGAATGTATTCCATGAAATACTTAAATATTCCTTCTGGATTTTCTGCTTTAGTTGTTATAGAAGTAACTACTGGTGGTCTATTTAGAGAATAACTTTCCTTTATTGCAGGAGCTGGAACTAATTCTGCATTTTCATCTGATTGCTGACGTGTAGTGTCCTCTAAACGAGAAATCCAATAGTTATTCCAATAAGGGAATGCCCCAACTTTACTTGCGCAAAATTTATCTCTACAAGTTGATGTTTCATTTGTAAAAATTTCACTATCAATTAATTTATCAGCATAAGCTTTTTTTAATCTTTCTAAAGCTTCTTTAAAATTGTCTTGTGTAAAACCATCAATCCATTTACCATCTACCAATGTAAAATCAGGAGATGAATCCCATAAGAAATCTCTAAGATAGAATAATTGGATCTTATCCTCTGCACTTAAAACTGCAGTGAAAGGTATTGTATCATCTTTTCCATTTTTATCAGGATCATTGTCTCTAAAAGCTTCTAAAACTTTATAAAATTCATCATAAGTTTTAGGAACTTCTAGACCTAAGTTGTCTAACCAATCTTGTCTCATATAAGTAAGACATCCACCACCAGTTTGAAGTGGTACACCATAAAGTTTTCCATCAATTTTTGCTGCATCAATATAATCAGGTTCAATTTTATTAAGTATTTCTGAATTTGATATCATATTGGTAACATCAACCAATGCACCTTTTGAAGCATATTTTACATACTGTTGTTCTCCGATTTCTATTATATCTGGAACATTACCAGCAGCAAATCTTGAAGCCATTACTTCAAAATATTGATTATGATCAGGTTTGATTAGTTCCAATTCAATACCTGTAAACTTTTTAAATTCATCTTGCAACTGCTTATGTCCTTGTTCTTCATCAATAGTAGTTGTAGAAAATAATGTTATTTTTTCTGGTTTTTTTATGTCACCTTCTTTTGTGGAGCTTTCATTTTTATCTTGTGAGTCTGTTTTACCGCAAGATACAATACTTAAAATCATAGTGGAAACTAAAAGAATAAGTAACACTTTCTTTAATAAAGAAACTTCCATAATAAATAATCTCCTTATATCGTTATTTTTATATACATATAATTTCTATCTATAAGGAAATACTAAAATTAAATTCCAATGTCTGTATTCAAAAACACTTCATTTATTAAATTGGTTAAAAATAAATCTGATCACCTGCGAGTTTATGGATAAATTATGCTACCTAGGGATATCCAAAAAATAAACTATAATTCTCGAGTATGAATTCGCATGATTTAAGCGAACTTCAGACGAAAAGAATTTGGTATTATTTTTTAGGTTCTCCCTAATTCAAATCTTAGTAAAGTTAAATTTTAACAATTACTGATCATATTTATTTTTTATTATAATGGATGTATATTTTAGTTATTCCTTAATAGCACTTAAACTTAATCCTGTAACAAAATAACCTTGAACAAATGGATATTAGATATTAAATGTAAATTATACTAAATAAATAAATATTGATAAATTAGATGCTAGGCATAATCAAAAATTTCATAAGACAACTTTTTTATAAAAATGTTGATGTTTTAATGGGTTTTTTTTAAAAGTTATCTAGTCTATTTTTTGATTATGTCTTATGACGAATATATTTAAAATTTGATATATTTAGAAGTAAAATGTCAAAATATTTTACTTCTAAATAACCAATTAGAATTTTGCTGATAGTATTTTTTAGATTATCCTATGTTATATCTCGATTTGGTTATTTTTACTTAATTTAACTAAATATACACTAAATTATATCATTCGTTAAGCTAGAAATCAATTAATATTTTATTATTTTAAAACATAATTTAGTAGGATAAATATATATATAAAGCTCTAATAAGGCATAACCAAAAATTTCATAAGACAACTTTTTTCTGGAAATGCAGATGCTTTAACGGATTTTTTTAAAGTTGACTAGTATATTTTTGATTATGCCTAAAATTCTGTGATTTATTATTTTAAAAAGTGTATTTATTTTTCAGTAAGCTTTATTCCAAGAGATTTTGCTTTTCTAAATACTGTTGGTTGAGAAATACCAAGAATTTTAGATGCCTTGTAAGTGCTACCATGTTTTTCTAGAGCTTCTTTAATGAGTTTTTTTTCTAGTGCATTGATAGCTTCCTTTAGTGAACCTGACAGAAAAAGTGGTTTAGAATTATTATTCTTTTCTAAAGTATTAGCAACTTTCTCATATGTTATTAAATTATCATCATCTGTAACAATAAGCCTTTCACAAATATTTTCTAATTCACGTACGTTTCCAGGCCAGTTATAAGACTCAAGTGCAAGAATTGCATTACTATTAAAACTTTTTTCTTTACTATATTTTAAATTAAACTTTATTAAAAATCTGTGAGCTAAATGAAATATATCGTCCTTTCGATCCCTTAATGGTGGTATAACTATGGGTATTACATTTAGTCTATAAAACAAATCTTTTCTAAATTTACCTTCTTCAACTAATTTTAAAAGATTTTGATTTGTAGCTGTTATTATTCTAACATCTAAAGGTATATTTTTATTCCCGCCTACTCTGGTAATTTCTTTTTCTTGTAATACACGAAGAAGCTTTGGTTGTAATGAAAGTGGCATCTCACTTATTTCATCTAATAAGATTGTTCCTTTATTTGCCGATTCAAACATTCCAACCTTTCCTTTTGTTTGTGCCCCTGTAAAAGCGCCCTCTACATAGCCAAATAATTCTGATTCTATTAGTGTTTCAGGTATTGCGGCACAATTTACTTTTATATATGGTTTTTCTTTTCTAGTACTGTTATGATAAATTTCATTTGAAATAACTTCTTTTCCACAGCCTGTTTCTCCTGTTATAAGTATTGTAACATCAGTATTTGAAATGTATTTTACAAAATCTTTTATTTTTCTTATTTCAGGACTTTGACCAACAAAATTAGATTTATCTATTTGTTTATTTTTATAATAGTTTAGTTCTTGTAAGTATTTTTTATTTTTCTTTTCTACTTCTTCTAAATCTTCCTTTAGTTTTATTAGTTTTGTCATATCTCTCATAACAGTAATAACTTTTGTAATTTTATTTTTTTCAAAAAAAGGTGTACTGGTTACTAATAATTTTTTATTATTCTCTGATGTAAGAAGAAGAGTAAGTTTCTTTTTTTGTTCTATACACATTAGAGAAACAGACTTTTCTAATACACCATTTTTAATAAGAGTATTTAAATTTTTACCAAGTACCATTTCCTTTGTGTTTCCGGTTATATCAGTGTAATTTTTATTGACAGCAGTTATATTACCAGTACTGTCTACTACACATATACCATCTGATACTGCGTCACCGATGACAAAAGCATCCATTTCACGTGTTTTATACTGGTTTAATTTAGATATTTCATCATATTGTTTTTTCAACTTAGTTTTATACCAATTTAGAATTTCTAAAGATTTACTGTTTGTTTCTATAAAATTAGTATTTAGAAAAGTTTCAAGTTCATTTTTAATAATATCATCAATTATAAACTGTTTTTTATTCATGAAAATCTCCTTAAAAATTAGATTTTTCTACTTGAAGATGATATAATTCCAAGTTCATTTCTGTACTTTGCTACAGTCCGCCTAGCTATTTTTATATTTTTAGATTCTAAAATTGCTTTTATTTTTTCATCACTTAAAGGTTTTTTTTTGTTTTCTTCAGAGAGTGTATTCTTAATGATATTTTTTATACTAGTTGTTGCAACTAAGTTATTATCAGAATGATTGGAATTTGAAGAAAAAAAGAATTTTAATTTAAACATTCCCCTTGAAGTTTGAATAAATTTTTTATTAACTGTTCTTGATATTGTTGATTCATGTAAATCTAAATTTTTAGCAACTATATTCATAGTTAAAGGCTTTAAATGTTCAAAACCTTTATCAAGAAAATCTTTTTGATAATTAATAATAAAATCTGAGATTTTTAGGATAGTATATTTTCTTTTCTCAATCATTTTTATTAAATCGATTGCTTCGGATAATTTTTTTCTGAAAAATTCAGACAATTCTTCATTGCAATTTTCATTTTTTATAAGATTTCTGTAATAATTATTGATAATTAAATTAAGTTCATTTTCTTGTGAGAATTGACTTTTGTATTTATTTTCTGATTTATGTATTATTATGTCAGGATAAACATATATTTCTTCTTGTGAACTACAGAAATTTTGTCCTGGTTTAGGTGAAATAGTTTTTAATATGCTTAGTGCTTCATTAATATATGATCTTTTAACACCTGAAATTTTTAATAATTTAGAATATGATTTTTTTGCCAATAAATTTAGATTCTTTATTATGAAATTTATCATATCATTATTTATAGAGTTTTTCCGTTTTAGTTGTATATAGATTGATTCTTTTAAACTTCTTGAAGCTACACCTGCCGGATCCATATTTTGAATTAGCTTTAAACAATTTTTTACTTGATCTATAGGTGTTAAAAAATTATCGGATATATTTTCTATAGTATCTATGAGATATCCATTATTGTCTATTGATTCGATAATATAAATTGCAATTGGTTTTAATTTATAAGGAATATTTATTTCAGATATTTGCATGAATAAATATTCCTTAAGATTATTTGGTGTTACTTGTTTTTGTGTAATAATACTATCGGAATAAGAATAATTATTAGATTTTAAATTATAATAGTTATTGTCGAAATTTTCAATATAATTTTCTAGTACATCATTGTTTTTAGTATCTAACATAGGATTAGTATTTAAAACTTTATCTGTATATTCTTTAAGATCTAGGTTAGACATTTGAAGTATTTTTAGATAGTTTATCATACCCTGACTTAAAATTATTTTTTGTGATTGTATTGGTTTTTGTGTTAGTGAAATATTCACCAATATCACTCCTTTTTGAAAGATATAAACTTAGGATAGCCGTAAACAATAAGGCATAATCAAAAAATAAACTAGAAAAGTTGTAGTATGAAATTTTTGATTATGTCTAATACTAAATTATTTTCATACGAAGTTTGCTTAAACTGTGCGAATTTGTATTTGGGAATTAAGGTTTGTTTTTTGAATATTCTTTATTATATTATAAATTTTAATTTTCAACAATTAAACGTATATTTCCATAAAATAAAATAAAATCATTGTTAACCCTTGTAAAAAGAGTAATCTAAAAACAGAGTTATCTAAATAATTTAGATTAATACTTTGATAATACAAAAATGAATTATATGATTCGTTTTTGTATTGCTTGGAGTCTATTTATTTAAAAGGATTATTTAAAAAAAAACAAATGATTCATTTTTGTATTAATTGTTAAATAATTATTATATTTTTCCAAATAAAAATTTAGATTGTTAATTTAGAAGAGAGTAAAATAAAGGGATTTAAAATTTATTAAGTATTTTTTATCTTGGCACGAAACTTGCACTTTATAGTTTATAAGAAAAAATAATGGATATCAAAAAAAGTCAAAATATTCTTAAATGTTTAATAAAGGGAGTTTTTTATGAATAAGATTATAAGCATTAAAGAGGCAATTAAGTTCATTAAAAGTGGTTCAACAGTTATGATAAACGGTTTTATGGGGGTGAAAAATCCTGATAACTTAATCGACGAAATCATTTCTGCAAAAGTGGATAATTTAACTGTTATTGCAAATGATACTGCTGTTCCTGGTAAGGGCATAGGAAAATTAATTTCTCATAAAAGAATTAATAAACTTTATTCATCACATATAGGTTTGAATCAAGAAACAAGTTCCCAAATGAATTCAGGGGAACTAGAAGTAGAATTAATACCTCAGGGAACTTTAGTTGAAAGGATAAGATGTGCAGGTTCTGGAATTGGAGGTTTTTTGACTGCTACGGGAATAGGTACAATGGTCGAAGATGGAAAACAAAAGATAAATATTGATAGTAAAGATTACCTTTTGGAACTTCCTTTAAAAGCAGATATAGCTTTAATAAAGGGAACTATTGTGGACAAACTTGGAAATGTATTTTATAGAGGGACAGCAAAGAATTTTAGTTTGGTTATGGCAATGGCTGCTGACATTGTAATTGTTGAAGCTGAAAGGCTTGTTGAAGTTGGAGAATTAGATCCAGAAAGCATAATGACACCAAGTTTATTTGTTGATTATATAGTAGTTGGAGGTAAAGAAAATGAGTCAAACTAATGTTAAAGAAATTATTGCCAAAAGAGTTGCGAAAGAGCTAAAGGATGGTTATGTTGTTAATTTAGGAATCGGGCTGCCAACATTAGTTTCAAATTTTATTCCAGATGATATACATATAATGTTGCAAGCTGAAAATGGAATACTTGGCATGGGTTCTATTAGTAAAAAAGGCGAGGAAAATGAAGATGTTATAAATGCAGGAAATCAATATGTAAATATTGTTAAAGGAGCAAGTTTTTTCGATAGTGTATATTCATTTTCGATGATAAGAGGTGGACATATGGATATGACCATTCTTGGAGCACTACAAGTTGATTCAATGGGTAATATTGCAAGTCATATGATACCAGGTAAAATGGTACCCGGTATGGGTGGTGCAATGGATTTAGTAAATGGTGCAAAAAAAGTTATAGTTGCTATGCTTCATACTTCAAAGGGAAATCCAAAAATACTAAAAGAATGCACATTACCTTTAACTGCTGTTAAGTGTGTAGATATGATTATTACTGAAAAAGCAGTTATAGAGTCGGGAGAACATGGACTTATATTAAAGGAAATAATGCCTGGCTCTTCAATTGAAGATGTGCTTAAATATACTGAAGCTGACCTTATAATTGATGATTTACTTTTAGAAGAAGTTTAATTGAATAAAAATATTTAAGGAGGGTGGATTTATGATAAAGAGAAATTTAGATGATTGTAATCCCTATTCTGCACCTAAACATTTTGATATGAAAGCTATAAGAATTCATGGAAAAGAAGAATCAGGAGCAGAAAAATTTTGGATGGGAATGTCTCATTTCTTGCCAGGGGGAGGAGCCGAATATGATGAGGCACCTACAGAGAAAATATATTTTGTTTTAGAAGGTGAAATAACTATATATTCTAAAGATAAAGAGAAAATTGTACTAAAGAAGAATGAGTCAATATTTATTGGCGAAAAAGAAGGAAGAACAATTGTTAATGATAGTAATATGCCTGCAACCATGCTAGTTGTAATTAATTACCCATAAAGATTTAAGCATGAATTTAGTTTCGGAGAACCTAAAAAATAAACTAGACAACTTTTTTTAAAAAAACTGTTAAACTATCAGTATTTTCATAAAAAAGTTGTACTACGAAATTTTTGACTATGTTTTAATAGAAAATCTATTATACGAGGAGATAGATATATTATGGAAAATAATTCTGAATTTTTAAAAAACTTGTTTAATTTAAAAGGTAAAGTTGCAATAGTAACAGGAGGTGCAGGTGCTTTAGGTGAGGCTGTATGTGAGGCTATTGCTTCTTATGGAGCAGATATAGTTGTTACAGGAAGAACACTGAAAAGTTTAGAAATTGTTGCAAAAAAAGTAGAGAAGTATGGTAGGAAAATTGTCCCGATAACTTGTGATGTTTCAAAAGAAGAAGATGTAATAAATCTTGTTAAAAAAACAAAAGATATGTTTGGGAAAATAGATATCTTGTTTACAGTAGCTGGAGTTGCAAAACGACATCCTGCTGAGGAATTTCCAGTTGAAGATTTTGAAATGGTTATGGATATAAATGTTAAAGGTACTTTTTTGACCTGTAAACATGTTGGTAAAGTTATGAAAGATCAAAATTATGGAAAAATTATAACTATTTCTTCTGTTAGGGGATTTGCAGGACATCCAGGAGGGTATGCAGCTTATGGACCAAGTAAGGCAGCTGTTGATTTAATGACAAAACAACTGGCAACTGAGTGGGCCAAATATAATATTACAGTAAATTCAATAGCACCTACTATTTTTTGGACTCCTTTGACTAAGCAAGTATTGGAAGATGAAAAATTAAAAAAGATATTTTTAGATAGAATACCCTTAGGCAGAGCAGCATTACCTACTGATATGATGGGTGTTTCTTTGTTTCTTGCTTCAAATGCCTCTGATTTTACAAGTGGACAGATAATATATATAGACGGAGGTTGTACAGCAGGATAAATAAGGAGAACATAAGGCATAATCAAAAATTTCATAAGACAATTTTTTTGATTCTGCCTTAGATCTCGGGAACTCATATTTGAGAATTAAGATTTGTTTTTTTGATATCCCAAAGGAGACAATTTAATGGAAAATATAAAAAACATATCAATTATAGGTGCTGGATTGATGGGATGCGGAATTGCTCAGATATTTGCAAGCTGTAAAGATATAAATGTCAGTATTTTTGATAGTTTTCTTTCGAAAAAACAAGTATTTGAAAGAATAAATACTAATATGAAATTACTTGAGGAAAAAAGTGTAATTGAAAAAAGTGATATAAGAAATGCTTTAAATAGGATTTCAGTATTTAATAATTTATCTGAAGCTGTTAAAAATTCTGATTTCATTTTAGAATGTATACCTGAAAATATGGAAAAAAAACAAAATCTATTTAGGGAAATAGAATTACTTTGTGAAAAAGATACAATATTTGCAACTAATACTTCAGTAATGAGTATAACTGAAATATCTAAAAAGATGGTTAATAAAAAAAGAATTGTAGGAACACATTTTTGGAATCCACCATATTTGATTCCTTTGGTTGAGGTTATAAGATCTGATGATACTTCAGATGAGGTTTTTGAAAATACATTTAAACTGATGAAGAGAATAAATAAAAAACCTATAAAGGTCAATAAAGATGTACCAGGATTTGTTGCAAATAGACTACAACATGCTCTATGGAGAGAAGCAATTTCTATAGTAGAAAATGAAATTGCAGATGCAAAAACTGTTGATGAAGCAATAAAAATGAGTTTTGGATTAAGGCTCCCTGTTTTAGGTCCTTTAGAAAATTCAGATATGGTAGGTACAGATTTAACATTGTCTATTCATGAATATATATTTAAGTATATTGAAAGTTCAAAAGAGGCTTCATATGTTTTGAGAGAAAAAGTTAAAAATAAAGATTTAGGTTTTAAAACAGGAAAAGGTTTTTATAGTTGGAATGAAGAGCAAATGAATAAATCTAAAAGAGATTTAATTGAACATTTAATTAAAGTTGTATATAAGAAATAATAATATTTATGAAATTATAAAAAAATAATATCACATTTTTAAAATCTAAGAATTACTATAATCCTGTGATTCATTATTTTAAAACATAGAAATTTTTAAAAAAAGTTATCTAATGATAACAAAAATCTTGGAGGTTGTAATATGGGAAAAAAAGTTTTAGTAGATTTAAGTCATCCTTTTGGAGATAAATGTCCACTTTGGCCTTATTTTGAAGATGTTAAAATTGAAAGAATGCATTATATGGCCAAATCAGGAGTACTTTCACAAAAAGTAACCACTGTTATGCATTGTACAACACATGCAGATTCACCTGCCCATGTTGTCGAAGGGCTTAAATATACTCATGAAATTCCATTGGATAGATATTATGGTGATGGAGTTGTACTTGATATACCTAAAGGAAAATGGGAGCTTATAACTGGGAAAGATTTAGATGAGGCTTGTAAAAAAACACCTGTAAAAAAGGGTGATATAGTAATTGTTCATACTGGATGGAACAAGTATTGGGGAGATAACACAAAATATTTTTGCTACTCACCCGGATTAGGAAAAGAAGCTGGTGAGTGGTTTGTTGAAAAGGGAGTAAAGGCAGTAGGTGTAGATCAACAGGCTCTTGACCATCCTCTACATACAGCAATAGGACCACATGGACCTGGACCACTTCGTCCGGATCTTTTTGATGAATATAAACAAATGTTTGGAAGAGAAATAAAAGATGATTTTCCAGAATGGGAACCATGTCATAATATTATTATGAAAAATGGTATTTTAGGTTGGGAAAATGTAGGCGGAGATATTGCAAAAGTTGTGGGTAAAAGAGTTAAAATTATGGGATTTCCGATAAGATGGTATATGGGAGATGGCTCAATAGTAAGATTAGTAGCTGAAATTGATGAGAATGATCTAAACCCTGTTTCTGATAGAGTTTATAAATATGGAACTACATGATGGAGGTCCAAAATGAGAGATGTTGTAATTGTAAGTGCTGCTAGAACTGCAATTGGAAATTTTGGAGGAAGTCTTTCTGGATTTTCAGCAGTTGATATTGGAGTTTTGACAGCTAAGGAGGCCATAAAAAAAGCCAAAATTAATGAAAATATTATTGATGAGGTTATTATTGGAAATGTTTTGTCTGCAGGACTTGGGCAAAATGTTGCAAGGCAAGTAGCTATAAATTCCGGATTATCTGATTCTGTTAGTGCATTAACACTAAATATGGTATGTGGTTCAGGTTTGAAAAGTATAAGTGTAGCAACTCAAATGATTAAATCTGGTGATATTGATGTAGCTCTAGTGGGTGGCACTGAAAGTATGAGCAATGCGCCATATTTGCTAAATAAAGCTAGATTTGGTTATAAGATGGGCGATGGAAATATTGTTGATAGTATGATAAAAGATGGACTTTTTGATGTGTTCAACAATTACCATATGGGAATTACTGCAGAAAATATTGCAGAAAAATTTGAAATAACAAGAAAAGAACAGGATGAATTTGCATTAAATAGCCAGTTGAAAGCTCAAAAAGCTATAGAAAAAGGTATTTTCAAGGATGAAATATTGCCAGTCTCAATACCTAAGAGAAAAGGTGAACCGGTAATTTTTGATACTGATGAATACCCTAGATTTAATTCAAAAATTGAAACATTAGCTAAACTAAGACCTGCTTTTAAAAAAGATGGAAGGGTCACAGCAGGTAATGCATCTGGAATCAATGATGGAGCAGCTATGTTGATTGTAATGGCTAAAGAGACTGCTGATAAGTTAGGGGTAAAATCTCTTGCTAAGATTCGCTCATATAGCTCAAAAGGCGTTGATCCGAAAATAATGGGATATGGTCCTGTACCAGCTTCAAAAGATGCCTTAATAAAAGCGGGACTTAGCATAAATGATATTGATTTAGTTGAAGCTAATGAAGCATTTGCTGCCCAATCTATTTCTGTAGCAAGAGACTTAGATTTAGATCTAAATAAGACTAATGTTAATGGAGGGGCAATTGCTTTAGGGCATCCGATAGGGGCATCAGGAGCGAGAATTACTGTTAGTCTTATTCACGAAATGATTAAAAGAAACAGTAAGTATGGATTGGCAACTCTTTGTATTGGAGGAGGAATGGGTGCTTCAATGATTTTAGAAAGTTGTTAGGAACATCAAAAAAGGAGGTGTTTTTGTGGAAAATTTATCAAATAAAGTTATTATTACTATTGCACCAACTGGAGCGTGGCCATCAAAAAAAGATGTGCCTGGTATTCCACTTCAACCTAAAGAAATTGCAAAAGAAGTATATAACTGTTGGAAAGCTGGAGCTACAGTTGCACATATACATGTTAGAGATGATGAAGATAAATCATCAATGAATTTTGATAAGTTTAAAGAGACTTATAAATATATTAAAGATACAGATTCTAATATTGTCATAAATCTTACAACTTCAGGACAATTGGGATTAGAAGATGAAGAAAGAATGAAGCATATTATTGAATTAAAACCTGAACTTGCTTCATATGATTGTGGCTCTATGAATTGGTTGCATTCATCTGTATTTGAGAATAGTCCCAGATTTTTAGAAAAATTGGGTTTGGTTATGCAGGAGCATAATATAAAACCAGAAATAGAAATATTTGATGCTGGAATGGTATATAATGCAACTTACTATTTAAAAAAAGGAATTTTAAAAGCACCTTTGCATTTTCAATTTGTATTGGGTGCACCTGGAGGAATTTCAGCTACTGTTGAAAATCTTGTATTTTTAAAAAGTATAATACCAGAAGGATCTACCTGGGGAGCTTTCGGAATTGGAAAAGGACATTTGCCTATTATGTATGCAACTTTGGCTTTAGGTGGGCATATAAGAGTCGGTATGGAAGATAATATTTATTACTCAAAGGGTGTTTTAGCTAAATCAAATATGGAATTTGTTGAAAGGGCTAAGAGGCTTGTTCTTGAAATGAATAAAGAAATTGCTACTCCAGATGAAGCTAAAATAATACTTGGCTTAGAAAATTAATAATAAAAGAATATGGTATAGAAAATTTTTTATACCATATTCTTTTACTTTGTTATAAAGAGAATCTAAAAAATAATACTCTGTTCTCCAGTGTCATCCAAATATGCTTAGTAATAAAGTTGCTAATATTAACATAAATGCACCACCGATTCTGGATGAAATTTGAGCAAAAGGCATAAGCTCCATTCTTTTTGATGCGGATAGTACAGCTACATCTCCAGTTCCACCCATATTGGCCATGCATAATCCTGCTGTAATAGCTGATTCAATAGGATAAAATCCAATAATATTACCTACAAAACTGGAACCAATAACAGATCCTATAACTGTAACCGTAACAAGTAATAAATATTGAGGTGTGAAAGAACTAATAACTGCTGGTAAATCCGTATATGCAACACCAATTCCGACAAGAAGTGCAGGTGTCAAATTAATCATAACAAATCTGAACCATTGAAATGCTCCGACTTCATATTTTTTTGGTACAATCCCAATTGCTTTAACTATAGCAACAGATATAATCATTAATGCATAAGCATGAATGTTGATAAAATTTGCAAGTATACTGCCAAATATAAAAAATAGTGTAGATAATAACAAACCTGTACCTAAATTTTTATATTTTAGTTCATCTACTGTTTTTTCGCTTGTAAAATCATTTTCTTGATTTTTTAATAATTTACCATTTCCTGTTAGATTCTTTTTTACTTTTCCAATCTTGTTTAATATTCCTGCTGTAACAATTGAAATAGCATTTCCCAGAGCTAATGCCGGTATCATGATAGATAAAATTTCTTTCGGATCAGTTTTTAAAACATCTCCAAAAATACTTGAAAGAGGAACAGCACCAGCACCCATTCCTCCTCCCATAATCGGCAATCCAATATAGAAAATTGCCTGTTTTGCTCCAAAGCCTATAATAGCACCTACGATGCCTACAAGTCCTAAGGCAACAATAACACCACCAAGTATTACAGGCAAATATCGAATAGCAGCTTTTATGAGTAATTTTCTATCCATACCCAATATACTTCCTGTTATTAATGCTGCTATATAAAAATTTAAGAAAGTACTGCCATCTTTTGTAAAATCAATTAAAATTGTTTCCGTAGACTTTGGAATAATGTTGTAAGTAAATAAAGCTGCAGTTCCAAAAATAACTACAATAGGTCCGCCACCTAAGTAATCTTTTATAATTGGTGTTTTATTTCCGATTTCATTAAAAATAGCTCCCAATATTATCATAATTGGAAAAGCTCCTACCATTCCTGTAGGTAGTACTCCTATATAAGATGCTATAAAAACAATTGCAGAAAAAATCAAAAATACAGGTAGTGAAATTCCCATAATCTTATAGTCCATTTTTTTAGCAATACTATTTTCCAACCTTATATCTGTCATTTTATTTACCCCCACTATTCGAAATACCCGTTTTATTAGCCGCTTCTATTACTGCTGTGGATATGTCAGTAACAACTTTTCGATTAAAAGGATCTGGTATTACAAAATTCTCATTTAATTCATTTTCAGGAATGGCATTTGCAATGGCATAAGCCGCAGCAACCTTCATTTCTTCGTTGATATCCGTGGCATTACAACTTAATGCACCTTTAAATATACCTGGGAATGCAAGTACATTATTAATTTGATTTGGAAAATCAGACCTTCCCGTTCCAACAATATATGCTCCAGCTTCTTTAGCTACTTCCGGTAATATTTCAGGTATTGGATTTGCCATTGCAAATATAATTGATTTCTTGTTCATTGACCTAACCATTTCAGGAGTAAGAATATTTGCACCAGACACACCAATAAAGATATCAGCAGTTTTTACAGCTTCTTCTAACTTTCCCTTTTCATTATCATTATTTGTCGAATGTGCTAATTCCACTTTATGAGAAATCATTCCTTTTTTTCCTCTAAATAAAATACCATCTTTATCACAAACAATAATATTTCCTGCATTAAGATTAAGAAGCATTTTTACAATTGCAGTTCCAGCTGCACCAGGTCCGTTTACAACAATTCTACATTCTTCAAATTTTTTATTTGCTAACTTAAGAGCATTAATTAAACCAGCGGCAACAACAGTTGCTGTTCCATGTTGATCATCGTGGAATACAGGAATGTTCATCTCTTTTTTCAATCTTTGTTCAATTTCAAAACATCTGGGTGAACCTATATCTTCAATATTTATTCCTCCAAATGTTGGTTCTAAGTATTTTATAGTTCTAATAATTTCTTCTGTATCCTGTGTATTTAAGCATATTGGAAAAGCATCGACCCCAGCAAAATTCTTGAAAAGAATTGCCTTTCCTTCCATAACTGGCATTGCAGCCTCAGGTCCAATATTTCCCAAGCCTAAAACCGCAGATCCGTCTGATACAACAGCAACAAGATTTCCTTTAGAAGTGTATCGATAGACATTTTCTTTTGATTCGTGTATTTTTCTGCAGGGTTCTGCTACTCCTGGTGTGTATGCAATACTCAAATCATCTTTTGTTAATAATTCTACCTTTGAAATTACTTCAATTTTTCCACGATTATTTTGATGCATTTTTAAGCTTTCTTCATTATAATTCAATCGCTTTCACTCCTTCTAAACTTATTACTTAGGGATAGCCAAAAAATAAACTCTAATTCTCGAGTATGAATTTGCGCGATTTAAGCGAACTTCAAATGAAAAGAATTAGGTATTATTTTTTAGGCTCTCCTTAGAGATATCCAAAAAATAAACTCAAATTTTCGAGTATGAATTTACATGATTTAGGCATAATCAAAAATTTCATAAGATAATTTTTTTCTGAAAATATCGATGGTTTAACAAATTTTCAAAAAAAGTTGACTAGTTTATTTTTTGATTCTGCCTTAAGTGAACTTCAGACGAAAAGAATTTGGTATTATTTTTTGGTCGACTTATATTACTATTTATCTTATTAGTTTATTGTTTATACAAAAAAAAATAAACATTAAGAAACTATCCTTTATGTTTAATAAATAAAAAATATATTGATATTTTTTTATCATTCTCTAATTTTGATATAAAGCTTTATTATATTTACCAATATGGAATATTTTAGCGAATGCAAAAGCTAATATAAATGCAAAAAAACTGAATAAAGCACCCATTTTAGCACCATTCAAATTTTCCCCAGCGGGAAATGCAATAGTAGCAGTAAAAAGAGCAACAGTAAAACCAATTCCTGCAATAAAACTTATAACTATTAAATCTTTCATAGTCATATTTTTTGGAAGCTCTAATCTGAACAATTTTGTTGCTAAAAAGCTCATAATAATAATTCCTACAGGTTTACCAATTAAGAGTCCACCAGAAACTAGCCAGGTAGTAATTCCCACATACTCAAATACAACACCTGCATTTACAAACCCAAACAGCATTAAAATAATTTCCACTGGATTTTTCCACCAATTTTCAAAGGAATTTAATGCATCATACTTTTTACCAACTCTCAGTTTTTTTATTCTTTCAAAAAAACCGTTTCGAATTTGCTTATGAGGAAGAGTGGGAATAATTGGAACTAGTGCAAGTGCTGTATGAATACCTCCTTCCAAAAATCCGTACCAAGATAAGGGGCCTGCTATAATTAAGTAAGGCCAAAAATTGTTAACTTTTAATACTTTACGAAGAATAATGAGATTAAACAAAACAGCACTAACAACACATAAGACAAATACAAATAAATTTATTTGTCCTTGAGGGTAAATAACAGCCAAAATTACAAGACTAATAGCATCATCTGCAATAGCCAGTAATAAAAGAAATGGAATAGCAGGATGCCCATTTCCAAATACAATTCTGGCAACAAGATATGAAAAAGCAATGTCTGTAGCACATGGAATAGCCCAACCATTTATAAGCTCTGGAGCATTAAGTATTGATAATCCAATAATATAAAAACAGGCAGGTCCGATAACACCACCGACAGTGGCAATTAGCGGTGTAACAGCTTTTTTAGGTGATGACAATACTCCCCCTGGAAGCAATGCTTCACAAATTTCTTTGGCAGCGAGAGCAAAAAAGAAGCACATTAAAATATCATTTACAATAAAGTGAAAATTAAAATGGTAGGTTTTGAAAAATAAGCTAAATTCACTGTGAATTATTTTAGTATATGGTTCATAGGCTAAGTTAGCCATTAGAATGGCTACAACAGTACCTGTAATAAGAAAAAAGCTGTTTTGAAGAAGAAAAGTAAAATTAATACCCTGATTTTTCTTTCTGATCTGTATACTTTCTTCATTATAATTCAAATAAACCCATCCCTTCTTAACTTTGATAACTTAATTCTATTGACAATTAAAAAAAAAATAAATATTAAAAAATTATTTTTAATATTTAATAAATAAAAAAAACGCTTGGGAGAACCTAAAAAAAATACCGAATTCCTTTCGTCTGAAGTTTGCTTAAATCATGCGAATTCATACTCGAGAATTAGAGTTTATCTTTTGGCTATCCCTTATATAATTTATCTTTTAATATATCTATAAAGATGAGAAGGTCTTCCAACAGTTCCATACTGTATTTCCATTATAATTTCCCCTGTAGATTCTAAGTATTCCATATATCTTCTAATAGTAACTCTTGATAAATTTAATTTTTCTGCTAATTCTTCACTTGTATGTTCCCATTTTTCATTAGTTTTGAAAAATTCAATAATCATGTTTAAGGTATTCTTATGTAAACCCTTGATCAGTGTGTTTTTAAGTTTTTCTTCAGACAAATATGTTAATTTGTCTAAATCCTCTTGTATAATACTTTTACTAGAATTAAGAACTTCCATCCGTTTCAAATAGTTATTTAATGATTTTTTTAATCTGTTGTATTCGAAAGGTTTGATTAAATAATCAATAGCACCTAATTTCAGGGCAATATCAATTGTTTCAGTATCCTTTGATGCAGTTACTAAAATCACATCAATTAAAATAAATTCTTTTCTTAGAGTTTTTAAGAACTCAATGCCATCTAACTTAGGCATATAGATATCCAAAATAATAAGGTCTACTCTTTGTTTTTTACAAAATACCATCGCTTGTTCTCCATTAGTAGCCTCACCTGTTACTTTAAATCCTTCGATACTCTCTATATATTTTCTGTTTAGATGTGCTACCATAGGATCATCTTCAACAATCAATACATGTATCATAATACCACCTCATTACTTCCCTTTGGCAAAATAATATTAAAAGTTGTACCTTCATTGACTTTTGATTTTACATTAATATCTCCTTCTAAGATATTAATGCTCTTTATAACCAACTCAAGGCCAACCCCTTTACTTCCTTCTTTAGTTGTATAGCCCCTTTCAAATATCTTATTATACTCACTTTCTTTAATGCCAATTCCTGTATCTTTTATGATAATTTGAATAATTTCATCAGTTTCTAAAATTTTGAAATAGACTTTCTTTTTGTTTAAAGATGATTTATCAACGGCAAAAAATGCATTTTCCAGTAAATTTCCGATAATTGTAACTAATGTATGATTTGTTATCTTTCCCTTTTCATTACTTTTTAATTTACAATCTTCATCAATTTCAAAATGAATCCCTAATTCTTTTGCCCTACTTGCTTTACCAATTAGTAATCCTGCAATATTAGAATCTTTAATCTTTTGAATAATATCAGTAAAAATCAATTCCTGATTTTCAACTGTTTGCATAATAAAACTCTGTGCTTTTTTTACTTCTCCTAAATGAATAAGTCCTAATATAACATGTAACTTATTCATAAATTCATGAGTATTAGCACGGAGTGCTTCAACAATTAATTTAACACCTGTAACTTCTTCAGCTAGGTGAGTAATCTGAGTTTTGTCTTTAAAGGTTGCTAATGCCCCAATAATTTCTTTCTTATCCTTAATAGGAACTCTATTAGTTAGAATAACTGTGTTATTTATAACTTGTTCAAAATTATATTCTGCAAGTCCTGTTTTCACGATATGAGGCAATCTAGAATTTTTAAAGACACTTAAAATAGGTTTTCCGATTAAAGTATCTATTTTATATCTTTTTTCTAATCCTAGTATTTTTAATGCTGAAATGTTTATCATATTAATATTATAATTACTATCAATGGCAACAATACCTTCGTGGATTCCTTTTAGCATGCTATCTTTTTCATTATAAAGTTTTGATATTTCTTCAGGTTCTAATCCTAGCAAGCTTTTTTTAATATTTTTAGTTAAAAAAACTGCTCCGAAAAATCCTGTTAATAAACCAATCCAAGCAGCTATAATAATATGTCCCTGAGCCTCAAACTTAGCTTTTGTTATACTTTCCATCAAAGTACCTACAGAAATAAAACCAATCTGAGTAGTTTCATTCATATTATATATAGGTACAAAAACTCTTAAAGACTTACCTAGTGTACCTTTTCCCTCTGATATATACATTTCTCCTGTTTCTATAACCTTTATCTCATCATTACCAACAAATTTTTCTCCAACTCTTTCTTTTACTGGATGAGAATATCTTTTACTATTCATATCTGCTACAACTATAAACTCTACTTCACTAATATCATTGTAAATATCATCAACATAGTCAGCAATTTCTCCTTCAGGGTCTTTTTCTTCCAAAGCTGTTCGTATAAATGGAGATTTTGCAACTGTTTTGGCAATATTTAAAATATTATCCTCAACTTTGTCCTGAATATTACTGCTTACAGTTAAAGTTGCAAAGGGCATAAAACTTACAATTGCTACAAATACAACTGCTATTATGAGCAACATTATTTTTCTATAAAGTTTCATAAAACCACCTGCTATTAAAAATCAACTTAAAAAAATATATATTTTCCAGTGAAAATTATGATTTGCGTTTACTCTATCCGTTTATATTAGTATAATTTAATTTCTTTTTACATTATATCATTTTTAAATACATTCCTTCAATTTTATTTCATGAGTCTTTTCATAATACCTGAAGAATAGGGAATTTCAAGGAATATATTAATGTCTCTGATTTTCAGTTGAAATTCAGAGACATTAAATATATATTTATTTTTTGATGTTCCAAGTCAATATGATTTTAAAAAATATTGTTATATCAATTTGGAGTAAACTTACATAGAAAATTTACTGTCGGGTCAAATGTATCTATTGAAAAGCTACCTTCTTTTACAACAACTTTGAGGAGATGTTTTTTATTCTTTAAACCTCGATAATTATATGAAGTACCTCTGAGTTCAGTTTTATCAATTATTACATTTTCATCAACCAATTTACTGTCAATATAAACATCAATAATAGAATTATTTGTATCTCCTACTAAGTTAAAACCTGTTCCATTAAATTTTACACTAAAACTAGTTGGAACAGCGTTTGGTAATGCTCCCAGGATATCTGCCCTAGAAATAGAAGTGAATCCAGTTTTTACCTTAACTCTTATTTTATGTTTACCAAAATCAAGATTTTTTACTTCATATACAGGATTTCCACCATTTGGATCATGATAGTTTGCTTCTGCGACTTCTTCATCGTCTAAATAAACAGTACCATATCCATTACCACTATAACAATAACCATAGAGTTTGATACCATTACCTTTGAATTCCAATTCTGCATAAGCATCTTCTTCTTGTGACCATGTATTATCACTATTGCTACCCCATATTTTGCCACTTGGACTATAATAATAGAATTTGTTTAATATTCCAGCTTCAGTGGTTTTTTCAGCATGTTCAACTGTCAATACATCTGAAAGATTACCTGTTGTTAAAGTACGATTATAACGTGCATAGCCTGCTGAAATTGATTTGTTCCAATTGCCCTCATAAGCAATTCTAGAATCTAAGTCGTCAATTTTTTCTGCGACATACATGGGATTTTCATTTAATTGATTAACTTTTAAATTATCAAAAATTGTATTATAATATCCACTCATAATACAAATCTGACCGTTTAATGCAATATTACTTGTATCTTTATAAGAGTATGTTTCTACACCGTCTAGATAAGCCGTAATAGTGTTTTCATCGGCCGTAAGACTTATTTTATGCCAGAGTAATGGGTCAAATTCAGCAACTTGACCTGAACTTATTATGTTTTTTAATTTAATAAATTTCCAATTTCCATCTTTATCAATATTAAATTTATAACCTGATTGATTATTTGCACTATGGTGGTTAAATAAATGTCTGACACCTATTCCAGCATAATTTGCAGAAGTTCCTTCTGATGTCATATCTAGCTTAAAATCAATAGAAGTAGTGTAATTTACCCACCTGTTATCACCTAATATTGTATATGGTTCAGGAGTTGAACCCCATTGACCTGGTTTAATTGATTCAGTTATTATTTGCTTTAGTCCATTGCCACTTTTTCCAATTCCATTTTGTACTTCAAATGCACCACCCTGATCAGTTGTATAACGAGGAGTTCCACTTCGTCTCTCAATATAATTTACTCCATGAAAGTTTTTATAATATGAATATTCAAAATCATCTTTATAAGGTAATTCTAATAATTCACGTTTGGGAATATCTTTTTTTCTCGTATATTCTAATTGATCTGTAGTTGTCGTAAGTGTTATCATAGAATTTGGTTTAACTGTAAATTTATAAGTATAAGATCCATCTTTATTATCAATAGGTACAATTTGGCCAATTTTCTGTTTCCAGTTTGCATCATATTTCTGATCATTATCTGGACCTCTTGTCTCCCAGATATTAACGTTTTTCTTTGCATTTTTAATATTTTTAACAGTAAATTTATAGTTGGCTTCTCTTTCACTATCGTTTACCAGAATAGTGGAGTAGTCATTTCCATCAGTAAGTGCGATTCTATTATATTCTGCGTCCTTAGCATTTCCATTGACTATACTATTTCCACCTGTATCTGTTTTATGTTGACCTTCTCCTGATGAAGCATCAGGTATATACATCCATTCTTTATCAGCAAATTGAGTAAAATGTTGAACCATAACAATTCCAGCATCTATTTCATAATAACCAGACCATGGATCGTAAGCAGTAATTAATCCCTTTGAACTGTATGTTGCTCCATCATAAAAAGAACTTACTGCTGGTTGAAACATATAATGGGTTCTATTTCCATTTGTATACATACATATAAATCTGTTAGCTACATCTAAAATACTGGCATCTCCACCAAATGGGGAATCAGAATTTACACGATATTTTGCATGAGTTTGTGGTGCGACACCTTCACTATACCAGATTTCTTTTTGATACTCTGCATTAAGTTTTAAAAGATTGTCTGTAGTATCTAGAGTGTAATGATAGGCTATGATATCAACTAAATTTCGTAATTCCTCATCTGAAACCATTGAGTCACCAATTTTTTTACTTGTATTTTCATCAGAAGCAATTATTTTAATTGTGTTATAACCTGGAAATTCTGCATCATTTCTTAATCTTTTAACAAAATACTTTATAAAATTTATATTTGGATTTCCTGTCTCATTTCTATCAGGACTGATAGAATCAAGAGTGATGCCGTATGTATTATAAGCACTAATTGCAGTTTTTTTATACCAGATATACATTTGTTCAAAACCACTTGTACCACCTTTACTCCATTGTTCATCGACCCATTTAGGTTGTGTCCAGCGTAAGATGCTAACTTCTACATCAGGATTGATTTTTTTGGCATCAGCAGCAAATTGCCATCCAGTTCCTCTTCTGACATCTGCCTCTTCGTTTTCTGCTCTCATTGTAGAAGGTTCTGTGCCAGAAGAAGTGTTTGAATCAGCACCCATTTCTATTTTTACATGATTTAAACCAGTTCCTTTTTTCGGATCAAATAATAATGTCATAATTTCTTTGTACTGCTTGGGGTTTTCTTCCTTATAATCAAGAAGTAATCTTGATGAGTTGTTACAAGTTACTGCTCCAAATCCTTTAAATGTATTTGCAGGATTTGTATCTTTTGTTTTTCCATCAATAAGGACCTCTTTAATAGTCTGTTCATCTTCTGCTGTAGAAATTCCAGCTAGTAGAGTAAACATCAGCATAAGCATAAGTACAAAAGGAAAAGACTTTCTTACATTTAACATAGAATACCTCCATTTAAATTAATATAAATTATATATTTAATGTGTGTTAAACAATTATTGTAATATTTTTTCTGAAAATTATATTATACTTTTAATATATTTCATCTTAGCCAAAAGATAATAAATAACTTGAAAAAACGAATAATAAATAATTACAAGCAACATATTTCGTGAAAATCTTTCTGGATACAAAGAGCTTATATATAAAATATATATTAAAATTGTACTAATCACGGAACTAAAAACTAGAGGGATAAAAAATATAACTTTTAATTCGCTTTTTATCATTTTCTTAAACTCATTTTTAGTTATTCCAATTTTTCTAAGTTTAATATACTTTTCTTTTTTCTCTGTAATATTTGTTATTATTTTAAAATAAGTAATACTACCAGAACAAAGTAAAAATACTCCACCTAAAAAAGCTACAATAAACAATGTCATTGACAGCTCTTTTTTTATTGTATTATAGTAATCAATTCTTGATGATATGCCTAAAATATCCTTATTCCTTTCATCATTTACAGGATATTTACTATATTCATCTTCATAATCTAATTCTTTTTTTATATCATGAACTAATTGAGAAGTTTCCTTCCATTCATAAAAATCAATTGCAATGAAAACTCGTTTAAAATTGATATTCACTTCGCTTTTAATTTTTTCAAAATCGTCGTCATTTATAATTAATAACCATTTCGATGGTTGTACATCATAGTTAATGACAATGTTTCTTTCTTCAGGTGCTTTAAATTTAAAACTGAAAATTTCATTACCGAACTTTAATGTAAATGTATCAAATGGATACACTTCAGGTAATGGCTTATCCTTATCTCCATTCATATTTAACCTTACAATTTCCCCACTGTTAATTGCCAAATTACTATTTGTCAAATTATTATATATAGATTTAGATAAAATAGGTTGATATTCACTCGAAAAATCATCTTCTACTAATGGGTATAAATATTCAATACAAACTTTGTTTTTTAATTTTAATTTATTATCATTGATAAGTTCTGTTAATTTATCATCAGGTACCTTTCTTTTATCTTCAAAATCAGAATACATAATGTTGTACTTTTGATTCATACTAGCAATATTATTCATATCCATAAAAAGAGAATAAATTGTACCTAAAAAAAATATTACTAATATACCCAATACTGT
>JBDMZA010000183.1:0-13693 GCA_039770155.1 Clostridiales bacterium | reverse complement strand
GAACACAGAAGTTAAGCTCCTTAGTGCTGATGATACTTGGCTGGTAACGGCCCGGGAAAGTAAGTCACTGCCAGATTTATATAAAGGCTTTATGGTTGATTTCCATAAAGCCTTTTACTATTGCTTTTTTTTCATTATCTGAGCTTAAATTATGGATGCTTTAAACTCAAAATCTTATTAAGGGATAGCCAAAAAAATAAACTAGTCAACTTTTTAAAAAAATCCGTTAAAGCATTGGTATTTTTAGAAAGAAGTTGTCTTATGAAATTTCTGATTATGCCTTATCGACATTAATATCAATAATTTCACTCTTCCTTTAATTTTGATTTTATATAGAAAATGGTTTGATTTATCCAATTATTATCTATATAAACAGTTACTATAGATTAAAAAAATTTTATTTTTAGGGTTTCCTATCGGTATTTTTAGAAAAAAATTGTAGTATGAAATTTTGATTATGATTTTGTTGTAAAATATTAACCAAAACTTTTATATTGACCTTTTTTATAGTAATATATATACTGATATATAAATTTAAAAATATTTATCTCACTTCAATTCAATGTTTAAAATTACACAAATGAAAAATATGATGTTAATAAATAATAATACTAATATTAAGATAGGTAGGTAATTTTATGTATAGGAATATAGTTAGTGAAATAGATAAATTGAAAAAACATTTAGATGCTGTAATAGTTGCTCATAGTTATCAAAATGATGAAGTACAAGAAATTGCAGATATTGTTGGAGACTCTTTTGCTTTAAGTAAGTTTTGTGCTGAAAGTGATAAAAAAACTATAGTAGTTTGTGGAGTTCATTTTATGGCTGAAAGTGCCAAAATATTATCACCTGATAAGACAATTTTACTTCCTGAAATAGATGCCGGATGCCCAATGGCGGATATGGTAACTCCAGAGGCATTAATAGAAAAAAAGAATGAATATCCCGAAGCAGTTGTTGTATGCTATATTAATTCATCAGCCATAGTAAAATCATTAAGCTATATTTGTTGTACTTCTTCAAATGCTGAATCTGTAGTAAGATCAATAAATAAAAAACAAATAATTTTTGTTCCTGATAAAAATTTAGGTAATTTTGTTTCAAAGAAAATACCTGAAAAAGAATTTATTTTTTGGGATGGTTTTTGTGAAACTCATAATAAAATAAGAAAAGAAGATGTTATTCTGGCAAAAAAGATACATGGGGATACTAAAATTTTAGTTCATCCAGAATGTAGAGAAGAAGTTGTTGAATTAGCTGATTTTGTTGGAAGTACAAAAGCTATAATTGATTATGCAAAACAGTCCAAGGAAGATAAATTTATAATTGGAACTGAAATGGGAGTTCTATATAGATTGAAAAAAGATAATCCAAATAAAGAGTTTTATATGTTATCGGATTCTTTTATTTGTAATGATATGAAGAAAATATCATTAGAGAGCATCCGTGATTCACTGTTAAATAAACAATATGAAATTAAGTTAGATAAGGAAATAATAAAAAAAGCAAATAAATCATTAGAAAGAATGTTAGAAGTTAAGTGAGGTAGTAAAAATTGAACAATCGATATTTAGTAAACTATGATGCAGGAAAACTTAAAAATAATTATTATGATGTTATTATTATTGGAAGTGGAATAGCAGGAGTATACACAGCTCTGGAATTAGATGAGGGATTAAATGTTGCTATAATTACAAAAGAAAAAATTGATATTAGTAATTCAGTTTTAGCACAAGGTGGTATTGCCGTTTCTTTGGATAGGGAAGATTCGCCACATCTTCATTTTAAAGATACAATAAATGCAGGAGCTGGATTATGTGTAGAAGATAGTGTATGGTATCTTGTTAATAAAGCAGAAAAGAATATAAAAAGTTTGTTTAAGTATGGGGTAAATTTTGATAAAGAATTAGAAGGTGAATTGTCTCTTACAAGAGAAGGTGCTCATAGTAAAAATCGTATTATACATGCAGGAGATACTACAGGAAAAGAAGTTTGTGATAAACTTATTTCTATAGTAAAAAGTAAAGAAAATGTTCAAATTTTTGAAAGGCGTTTTGTACTTGATTTGATAGTAGATGAAAATCAAATAAATGGTCTTATTGTATATAATGAGGATAATAATAGTTGTAGTATATTTAGTTCTAACATTGTAATTTGTGCAACAGGAGGATATGGACAAATATATAAGAATACTACAAATCCTGAAATTGCTACTGGAGACGGCTTAGCTATGGCATATAGAGCAGGAACTCCATTAATGGATTTGGAATTAGTGCAATTTCATCCTACGGTTTTATATCATGAAAAAAATAAAAGTTTTTTGATATCAGAGGCTCTAAGGGGAGAAGGCGCAATTTTAAAAAATATTATGGGTGAAAGATTTATGCCAAAATATCATGAATTAGAGGAACTTGCACCAAGAGATATTGTTTCAAGATCAATTTTTTCGGAGATGGAGAAAACTAATTCTAAAAATGTTTTTTTAGATGTTACATTCAAGGGAAAAAAATATCTTGAAAATAGATTTCCAAATATTTATAAGACTTGTATGGATTATGGAATAGATATTTCAAAAGATTTAATACCGGTTTGTCCTGCGGAGCATTATTGTATGGGTGGTATTAAAGCAGATGTAAACGGACATACAAATATCAAAGGATTCTTTGTCTGTGGAGAAGTTGCTTGTAATGGTATACATGGAGCAAATAGGCTTGCAAGTAATTCACTATTGGAAGGTCTTGTTTTTGGTTGGAAGATAGGCAATGAAATAAACAGCATAATAGATAATAATATTAAAAATGGACTAAATGATTTTTTTGAGAAAATGGGTAGAAAAGATTATTTAGACAAGTATTCATTCAATTGTAAAAGAGAAGATAAAAATTTAAATATAAATGAAATGAAAAATCGTATTAAAGAAATTATGGATAAATATGTTGGTATAGTAAGAAGTCAAGATGGGCTTTCATACGCTAAAAATGAAATTGATAAATATTATAAAATGATTATAAACTTAGAAAACAATAGTATAGCTCATTTTGAATTACAAAATATTGTGTTGATTTCAAGACTTGTTATAGAGTCTGCAATGGAAAGAAAAGAGAGTAGAGGGGTTCATTATAGATCTGATTTCAAAAAGATTGATAATAAAAATTGGAAAAGACATATTGAAAAAATAATATAAAAATAGTTTGTGGAGGAATCTTAATGTTGCAAACCGATAAAATTGATAAAATTATAAAAATTGCTTTAGAAGAGGATATATCTTCATATGATATAACAACTGAAAATGTTTTTAAAAATAGTGATTATTCAATTGCTACAATAATAGCAAAAGAAGACGGAATTTTAGCAGGAATTGAAGTTTTTAAGCGTGTTTTTTATATTTTAGACAATAAAATTGAGTTTAAACAATACTATGATGATGGTGATACAATAAAAGATGGTAATTTAATTATTGAATTAAGTGGTAGTACTATAAATTTATTAAAGGGTGAAAGAACAGCATTAAATTTATTACAAAGATTATGTGGAATAGCAACATTGACAAATAAATATTGCAGAAAAGTTAAAGATTATAATGTAAAAGTAACAGATACAAGAAAAACTACTCCAGGATTGAGACATATAGAAAAGTATGCTGTAAAGGTTGGAGGAGGCGCAAATCACAGGTATAATCTTTCAGATGGTGTTTTGATAAAGGATAATCACATAAAGGCTTGTAATGGGATTAAAAATGCTGTAGAAAAAATTAGAGGTAATATACCTCATACAATTAAAATTGAAGTTGAAACAGAGAATTTAGATGATGTTAAAGAGGCTATAGAGGCAAAAGCAGATATTATAATGTTAGATAATATGAAATATGAAGAAATGTCAAAAGCAGTAGAATTAATTAAAAAAAGTGTATTAATAGAGGCTTCAGGTAATGTAGATTTTGATAATATTGAAAATTATGCAAAAACCGGAGTAGATATTATTTCTGTGGGAAAGTTGACCCACTCTTTTAAGTCTATGGATATTAGTATGAAGATTAAGTAATTTTCACCTAAGGTAAGGCAGAAAATTACTCCAATTCTTGAATATTAATTCCTATGATTTTGAAATAATTATTGTTGTGGATAAAAAATTATATTATCCACAGCATATTGTGAAAAATATGTGTAAAATTATTAAAAATTTACTTAGGTTGTCTAAAATAGAAGGATTGAATGTGTTGAAAGAAAAATAAAGTTATCCACAGAAATGTGGATAACTTTATTTTTTTATTATAAATCATATAGTTATGGTAATATATAGGTGTATACTATGTCGAAATAATAGTATTTATAGATAATAAAACCTAATTTGTTTTATACATTATTAAAAAAATATATTTATTGTTATGGCAGATATATTTTTTGACGATATTATAAATGTTGATTTATGGATATCAAAAAATAAACCATAATTCTAGAGTATGAAATCCTAAGATTTAAGTTAATTTCAGACTAAAAGAATTCAGTATTATTTTTTAGTGTTTCCATAATAATAAATTTTAATAGATTGAAGGTGATATTTGTAACTGTATTATAATTACAAATACATATTGTGTAATTATTTTGAAATATCATTTTAATATTAGTAAAAAATATGTCACATATAATAATAAGATGTCGTAACAGGCGAGGAATAATACAAATTAATACAATAATAGTATTTATATGACGTATTTATGTTTTTTATAAAATAAAACAAATTAAGAAAAACAACTGATATTATAGGCTTATAGGTGTTTCAGAAATATTACAGAGATTTTACACTTAATTTAGCGTATTGACTCGAAAAATAGCGAATGTTATAATTGATTTTGAAATAAAGATAGCCATTTAAAAATCTATCTTATTAATTAAATAGTTAGGTTAGTTTTAGAAAAAAAACGAGCAGGCATAATCTGGCTATTCTAATTTATTAATGGTATTGCCTGTCTCAAATTACATAAAATATAAGGAGGAATAATGTATATGAGAAATCTCAAAAGAAGTTTGGCAATTTTGGTTGTATTTGCTTTGGTAATAACTATGATAATTCCAGCTTTAGCTCAAAGTTATACTTATTCAGATGAATTTGATAAGTTACATGACTTAGGACTTATATCAGGAACAGGAACTGATGAAGATGGAAAACCTATTGCAAGCCTTGATATGGAATTAACAAGGGAAACTGGTGCAGCAATGCTAGTTAAATTGTGGGTAGGTCAAGCTAAAATTGATGAGTTAGAAGCTACACTAGATAATGACACAGTTTTAGCAGCAGCAGAAGAAATCATAGAAGATCAATTTTCAGACGCAGATGATGTTTCAGAATGGGCTATTCCTTATCTTGCATATGCAGTTGAAAATGAAATGATAGAAGGAAGAACAGATGGAACATTTGCTCCACAAGGAAATTTAAGCGGTAGAGACTTTGCCACAATGTTTTTAAGACAATTAGGATATGAAATTTCTGGCGAAGAATGGGAAACTGCATGTTATACATTAGAAGAAAAAGGTGGTTTAACTGAAATCGAAGCTGATGATTTTAATGAAAAATCATTAACAAGAGATGAAATGGTAGGAATCGCTTTTGGTACTTTAAGTGCAGAAAATAGTGATGGTGAAAGATTAATCAATTTCTTAGTTGAATCAGGAGTTGTTGATGAAACTAAAGCTATGACAGCTGGATTTGTTACTAAAACTATAAAATCTGTGGCTACTCAAGCAGATATTCCAGTTGAAATAGGTGGATCATATACATTAACTGAAACTGTAGAAGTAACTTTTGAAGATGATTCAAAAGCTAATGTTGGTGTTATGTGGGATGATAGCGATGTAGATACATCAAAAGAAGGAACATATGAAGTTAAAGGTACTATTGATAGTTATGCAGATGGAACTATGGTTAATGTTATAGTACAACCTGCTACATTTGAAATATTATCAGCTACTTCAACAAACTTAAAAGAAATAGATATTACATTTAATAGAGCGTTAGATAAAACTACTGCAGAAACTACAAGTTATTACACAGGTGGAATTTCAACACCTACAAGTGCAACACTTCAAGCAGACGGAAAAACTGTAAGATTGTTAAGCTCAACTACTTTAACAGCTTATCAAACTTATAGTATAGTAGTTTCAAATGTAAAAGATATTAATGGAAATGTTATAACTACACAAACTAAAGAAGTTACAGCTTCTGATACAGCTATTCCTCAAATAGAAAAAGTAGAAGGTAAAGGAAATAAGAAAATAGAAGTTACTTTTACTGAGCCAGTTCAAAATATTACTACAGCATTAAGAGATAATTTTATTGTTGATAGTACTGCTTTGTCATCAATGGGAGCTATTTCATTGGGTGCAGATTTAAGAAAGGTTACTATTACTCTTACAAACCCATTGTTACCTGGAACTCATAAGTTAACATTAGCTCAAAGTCAAGGTACTGGTAATGAAGTTAAAGACTATGCAGGTTATACAGCAGTCGTATCAGCAAATGAATTTACAGTAGAAAATGATACAACTATACCACAAGTAACTGGTGCTGTACCATCAAGTCAAACTTTATTAGATGTTACATTTGATGAAGAAATGAATACATTAACTAATACTAATGTATTTTGGAACACAAGTGGAAGTGAAACAGATACTTCAAGAACATGTGATACAATAACAGATACAGATGGTGACAATACATGGAGTGCAGTCTTTAATACTAATTATATGACAGCTGGTAAAGTTTATGTATTTGTTCAAAATGAAACAGATTTAAATGGAAATAAAATGGCTGGAAATTATAAACCTGGAGTATACAGAGCAGAAGTTACTGTAACTGCAAACACAGTTCCTACAATTACTTCTGTTACACCAATTAGTGATAAACAAATTGATATAATCTTTAGTGACTCGGTAGATGAAACAACTTCAGAAACTAATTCAAATTATACAATTAAAGATTCAACAGGAACAACTTATACAGCAACAGCTACATTAGATACAGTTGTAACTTCATCAACTTATAAGAAGAAACTATCTCTTACTTTCTCAACTGCATTAGCAGGTGGAACTTATACAGTTGATACAACTACAGGAATTAAAGATGTAGTAGGAAATTATTTAGTAGCATCATCTAACACTATAGCAATTACAGACACTACTCAACCAAGTTCAAGTGTTGCTACAGCAGAATACAAAGGTCAATCAGTAGTATTAACTTTTTCAGAAAACATGATGTCATCTGGAACTAATTCAGCATTAGATGTAAGTAATTATAAATGGATAGATGGAGCAGCAGCAGTAGCAGACTTGCCTGCAGGCACAACTATTACAAAAATTACAGATGCTAAATACAGAATAACATTCCCAACAACAACAACAGTAAGCAATAATGATGATATAGTAGTTGGATATTTTAGCGGTTCATCATTAAAAACAGTAGCGGATTCTTCAGGTAATCTTTACACTCCTGGTAATATTGATATTGGAACAGCAAAAGGAGCAGTTGATTTATCATCAGTAACTGGAGCTAAATTAAACGTAACTGGTACAAATACATTGGTATTTACTTTACCAACTGATCAAAGCACATTATCAACAGTTTTAGCTTCAGAGTTTGAAATAACTAAAGATAATGGTACTAATTGGTTTAAACCTGCAACAGCAACTTTAAGTACTGATGGAAAAACTGTTACATTTACAGTAGCAGATGCTAATAAATTTGTGGCTTCAGATATGGCTTCAGTAGATTTAAAAGTTCTGCAAACAGGTGCAACTGGTCTTACTTCAGGAACTAAAGATGTATTTGATTCAACAATAACAGCACCAGTAACTACAACAGTAGTAACTTCAAATAATATATCACCAGCATTACTTACATTTGCAGTAGCTGGAAGCAATACTATATATGTAAAAACTGATGGTATTATGGAAGATGATTATGATAACAGTGGAGCAGCTGATGATGCAGATGGAACTGTGACAGGAAATCAGGATGCTTACATGAAAACTTCACTTAAAATTGAACAAGGTGGAGTAAATAAAGCAATCAATTATGTAACAAGAGATAATGATTTAAAACAATTTGTAGTAACATTAACAGATGCAATTGATCCAGCAGTAGATGTAACAGTTAAAACTTTAGGAGCAGACTTTATAAGTGCTAAAGGTGCTAATGGAGCATTACTTGCAGCAAACACTACTGGTATTACATTAAACAGTTTAGCAGCATATAAAACTACTGTAACTCAAGCAGGAGTAAACCCAGCAGCAGCAGGTGATACAATAGCAATAAAATTCAACAGAAATGTTGCAACAACTTCTATTAAATCACTTTGGGATGGTACTGCAACAAGTAATTCAGTAGCAGTAACATATGATGATAATACTGCAGGAGATACACTTACAATAGCAGGTGTTGGTACATTTACAGGAATTAGTGTGACAGCTGATGCTTCATCAACAAGTGATAGTACTATGTTATATGATGCTTCATCATCTACATTAACTATAACTCTTGGAGCAACAGCAGCTAATTCAGATTTAAATGATGGTAATATAATGTTTACACCTAATTCTAATATTAAGACTACTTCAGGAACAGCTATAAACACTACTTTTGTAGCAATTGACTAATATTAATAAATAAAAGGGCTGGAGGCATGTCCTCCAGCTTTTTAATTATAAACTAATTTTATTTATTTTTAAAAGGGAGGAATACAAATGAAAAATACAGTACACTTAATAGTTTTAATAGTTTCATTAATTTCAGTAATATTAATTTCAGGATGTTCAATTTTTGACAAAGTAGAAGAGGATACAATTGAAAAAACAAGCAAAGTGGAAGATAAGATGGATATTAAAGAAAATAAGGAACTTACAAAGGAAATAAAAAGTGAAAAGGGATTATATGATGGTAAAGTTTATATACAAGATGATTATGTAATAGCAACAATGGTTGTAAAAGAAAAAATAAAAAAAGATTTAGTTGATGAACTAGTGGATGAATATGGAGAAAAATTAAAAAAAGAATATAAGGGAAAGAAAATTAATATACAAGCTGTACAAGATGGAGAAAATATTGCAAATAAAACTATTGAAGGTGAATAAGCTTTTTGAAAAAAAAGAAAATAGGCGTGTTTCTATGGAAACACGCTAAAATAAAAAATTAGTTTGAAGAAAATATTATAATGGACATTCAAAAAAACCGTAATGTTTTTTGAATTCTCCTAAAGGGGATATTTATATGGTAAAAAAAATGTTTTTAGTTTTTACATTTTTATTTAGCTCTTTAATTATATTTACTTCTGCATATGGAGAAAATGACTTAAAATATTTGAATTCTGCACTTACATTAAATAAATTAGGTTTGTTTGATGGAGTCAGCAATAGTAATTTTGATCCTGGACTTAATTATACATTGAATAGAGAAACTGGAGTTGCTTTAGTACTAAAAGTAATAGGCTATAAAAAAGATGCATTAAAATTAACTGATCAAGAAACTGATTCAATTTTGAAAGAAAAAGCAAAAGACAATTCTAAAATATCCTCATGGGCAAAAAAATATATAGCATATGCATATAAAATAGGTACGATTGAAGGTAGGACTGATGGGAATTTTTCACCTGGTGATGGTTTGACAGGAAGAGATTTGTCAACAATGTTTTTAAGAGAGTTAGGAGTTGAAGTAAGTGCAAAAAGGTGGGAGAGTGCATGTTTTTTACTTTCTCAAAGAGGAACTTTTCCAATAGGTGAAGCGGAGCGATTGAATACAAAATATTTGATAAGAGATGATATGGTAGGAATTGCATTTCATGTATTGAATACTTTTGACTCCCAGGATGAAATTTTAATAAAAAGACTTGTAAGAAATGGCATTGTTAATTATAAAATGGCCATAGATAATGGTTTTGAAGTACGAGAAATACAGTCATTAGATATTATAACGGAAATAAAAGTGAATGTTGGTGAAGAAGTGAATTTGCCTACAAGTGTAAAAGCTATTTTTACAGATGGTACAGAAGACTATGTAGAAGTTGAATGGGAGTATGTTGAAACACAATTTGCAGGAGAAAAAACTATTTTTGGTGTGGTAAAAAACTTTAACAAGGAAATTATTGTTAAATGCATAATCGAAAATAAAAATATTTATGTTAAAAATGTGGAAGCTTTAAATTTAAAACAATTAAAAATAGATTTTAATAAGGTATTAGATGAAATTTCATCACTAGATGAAAATAATTACATTGTCTATAACAATGAAAAAAGTATTATAAGTTCTCCATATCAGCTGAAATTAGACCAAAGTGGAAGTTCAGTAATTTTAACATTAGATGAAAATTCTGATTCAAAAAAATTCTCAAATAACTCTAAAGCAAAATTAGTAGTAAAAAAAGATATAAGCGATATAGACGGAAATTTAATGGATAATGACAATACAATTTCTGGAATTGACATAAAAGATATTAAAAAACCTGAGATTGTAGATGTACAACAACTAAACAAAAATACAATAAAAGTTTTTTTTAGTGAACCTGTTATTGATATATCAGGAGACAGTATTATAGAAAATTTATCAATAGATAATAACTTATATAATATTGATTCTATTATAAAAAATAGTTTAAGTAATATGTATATTGAAATAATACTTGATAAAGAATTAGAAAATGGAGACCATACAATATCTGTAAATACAGAAGATAATAATGATTTAGGAGATTTTGCAGGAAATATGATTGAAAGTGGTTTTACATTAATGTTTTCAACATATATAGTAGATTAAACCAGTAATATGTAGTTTTTTCATAAAAAAATGGTACTAAAGGAGTAATAAAATAGCACTTATTTGTAATAGAAAAATATATTTAAAAAAGATACTATTTATATATTAAGAGAATTTAAAAAATCATAGTATTTTTTTTCGTCTGAGAATTATAAGTAGTAGAAAAATTTTGTTGAAATCATAGTGTTTTTTAAGTTTCTTCTCAAAAATCAAATAAAATGTATTTAAATTAATTGATGTATAATAATAATACTTTAATGTAAGCTAAAATTTACTGAGTGATAAAAAAATAAATCCCAATTCTCGAGTATGGATTCGCATTATTTAAGTGAATTTCAGACGAAAAGAATGAAGAAGATTTATAATAATAGAAACAATTTATTTAGATATAGTAATCAAGATTAATTTACAAAAGATAAAATTTTGAGGAGTGGTTAAAATTAAAAGAATTACTTTTTTTATTATCCTTTGTAGTATTGCATTTTGTGCGGTTTTTTAATAGTTTATGATAGTAAAATATATGATACTGGCAAAAGAATTTTTTGATGGTATCATATATTTTTATGTAAAAAAAAAGTAATATTAAAAAATTCTATTTAATATTGACTAAATGTAAATTATTTTGTAGAATAATTGTAGAAAGATTATTAATTTTGTTGATAATCTACTAATTTTAAGTGTTGTGAAGAAGTTTGTTATTTTTATTTTTTAAGTTTAAGCTATGAATAAAACATGTATTCACTTTTGTTATTTTTTTAAATATCATTTGCATAAATGCTAAATCTTTTATCAAAAACTTTGATAGGAGATTTTTTTATTTTAAAAATTCGGACTAATTGCTATAAAATTGTTAGTAAATACAACTGATTCATTATTAGTGAAAGTATTGGTCGATGGTATATTGGAGATAGATAATTATTTTTTTGTACCTCTTAATGCTTTACTATCATATGCATTATAATAGCTACCATATAAAAGTTTATTTTCCGTTACTACACCATTTATCGTAATTTTCTTATAGGTATCTACAACCATTCCACTAAAACCATTTTTTATAATTTTAATTTCACCTTCTTTTAAACTCGGATCATCAGTATATTTTATACTAGGTGAGATATAATTGACTATTTGAGAAGCGTAGCTTACAACCTTATCGGGTTTTTCATTAGTACCTAAAATTTCAAAAATAAGTTGATTTTTTGGTGTTGTTTTTCCAATAATCTTGATTGGCCAATTAGATGTATTTTTAAATTTATAATCAAGACTACCATAAGAAACAGCAGCATCCATACCAGGTTCAACATAACCAACTTTAAATGTATGATTTTTTCTTTCTGTAAAAACAAGGTCAGCAAGCAAAATTGCGTTATGGAGAGTTGTGGAAACCTGACAAATGCCACCACCAATACTTTGAACCATTTCACCATTCATAAAAGCTGTTGCTGATTTATATCCCTGGTCTATTGTTCTTTTGCCAACTGTTTCATTAAAAGAAAATATACCACCAGGCTCAATAATTATATTATTAATTTTAGATGTTGCAAGTTTAATGTTCTGAGCTCTGTCAATTTTTTCCTGGCTATATGCAGGATAAATAGTTTCAAAGTTAGATAATTTATCTTTAAACAGATTTTTTTTAATATTTGCCTCTGTAATATCAGGTAATTCAAGTTTTACAGGTAATTTAATTTTTTCAGATTTTGTAGTATTTAATTTTGTAATATACTTTTTTAAAGTTTTTTTGTCTATTTTTTTTCCATTAACTTCTGAAATGATTTTGTAGTCTCTTCTATTAATAATGTCAATGGTTGCATTTTTTGAAGTTATGTTTAATAATTTGTGAAAGTTATCTAAATTGATTTTTTTAGGCTTTGTTTTTTCTATTTTTAGTTTAATACTTGAATTTGTTCCTTCATTTAATATTTTAGATATTCTGGTTAAAGCTTTTTTTGGATTTATATTTGAACCGTTTTCGCCTGCAACAAGATAAACTTCTTTGTTTAATTCTTCAATGTATGCTTCTTTTACAGGTATGGCAACTTCTTTTGAAATTTCATCTAATATTTTATTTAATACTTTTTCATTATATGAAATCTCAAACTTTATATCACTACCAAATAAGCCAGTGTTAAATATATTAAAGATATTTATGAATATATTTCCAGAATGCCCAATGGAAAAAATTTTATTTGAAATTTTATCAATATCATATTTAACTTCAAGTTCTTCAAAATCAATTTTTTTCACAGTATCTTTTGCATTAATAGTTAAAAAAGTATTTTTTTTATTCTCTGTAAAATTTTCTTCTAATATTACGTTTAATTCTGACTTGGACTTATTTCCAACATCAAGATCATTAACTTTAATTCCACTGTATGTTTTTTGATAATTTAAAGATAAAAATATTGAAATAAGAAGCATAATTCCCAAAAAAGATAATAGACTATAACATATAAGGTTAACATTTTTTTTGTTTTTAAGTTGCAAAAATGATTTAATAGAATTAAAGGACATAATTTACACCCCGAAAATTATTAGATTTATTTTAGGTATAATCAAAAATTTCATAAAACTAATTTTTCATAAAAACATTGATGATTTAGTGAATTTTTATAAAAAACTGTGTGGGATATCCAAAAAACTAACTCTAATTCTTGAATGTCGAAAAGAATTTAGTATTATTTTTAGGTTTTCCTAGTTTAATTTTGATTAGTATTTTTAGAGCTTTTGTTATGATATGTAATTTCTATTTTAATTGAGATTAAACTGATTTGTTGTTTCTAAATATTATTATCTCAATAAATTAATAAAAACTCAATAATTTTATTTTATTTAGTTATAATTAAAAATGAATCTAAGTTTTTGAATAGAAAATTACAGGATTATAGCGACT
>JBDMZA010000182.1:0-6036 GCA_039770155.1 Clostridiales bacterium | reverse complement strand
CAAAAAATAAACTAGTCAACTTTTTTTGAAAATTCGTTAAACCATCGATATTTTCAGAAAAAAATTGTCTTATGAAATTTTTGATTATGCCTAATACAATACAAAATTTTAATATAGGAATAATAAATTATGTACTCATGGTTACAATTAACACTAATTTCGGGAATTTTTCTAGGACTTTGGGATATTGCTAAAAAGAAAGCTTTGTCAATATCACCATTATTTTATGTATTAGCATTATACACAACATTTTGTTTTATTTTTAATTTGTATTCAATAGAAGAATCCCTAAAAATATCTAAAACATTACTACTTTTAATCTTTATAAAGTCTTTATTTGTAGTATGTTGTTGGATTCTTAATTTTACCTCAATCAAAAACCTTCCAATAAGTATAATAACACCATTTAATACATTAACTCCACTTTTTACCATACTAATCGGTACACTATTTTTACATGAGCGAATCAACTTAATTAATTCTATTGGTATTTTAATTATGTTAACTGCTTACTATTTTATTAGTAAAACAAGCAATAATGAAGTAACTGGACTATTCAAAAATAAGTATTTTTATTTAGTTTTTATATCTACTTTTCTTTCAGCATTATCCGCAATATTAGACAAAATAATACTCCAAGAAACAACTCCTGAAAAAATTCAATTTTGGTTTTGCTTTTTCATAGCTTTTATGTATTGGATAATACTAATTTATACAAAATTCAAAACTAGAAAAAGTCAAATCAATCCTACTGATATTCCATTATTAAATTCTCACCAAAATAAGACCTTTAATATTTTAAAAAAGCACAATTTTAATATATACATAATAATAATGAGTATACTACTATTTCTCGCTGACAGAATTTATTTCATTGCAATAAATCAGTCTAATTCTGTCATCTCAATAATAATGCCAGTTAGAAGTATTTCAATTGTAGTATCATCAATAATTGGTGGTTTTATTTTTAAGGAAAAAAATTTAAAAACAAAATTAATTTGTACTATTTTAATAATAATTGGAATTGCTTTTATTTTTTCTTAAATTTAATTATAAAAACTCTATTCTCCATTATCTTTTTAACCTCTTCCTTAGGCATAATCAAAAATTTCATAAGACAATTTTTTTCTGAAAATATCGATGGTTTAACGAATTTTCAAAAAAATTTGACTAGTTTATTTTTTGATTCTGCCTTATGATATTTTAAAAATTATCCTTAAAAAATATAATATTGAAATCACAAGTTCCACTATCGCATATAACGAGCAAACACTAAAAAAATTGGTAACAACAGGAGTTGAAATATCTATCCTACCTAAATGGAAATCATTTATTCATCATGAATATTTTTCAACTATGCCTTTAAATAATTTTTCCATTGATTTAAGTCTAATTTATTTAAAGAAAAATCAAATTCTTTATAAAACCATTTCTAATATAGTTGAAAACATCTGGCAATATATAGTTATTCCATCATATGATCAATTATTATAAAACATGAAAATAGATTATGGGAATTCAGAACATTATAAGGAATATATCGCTAAAATAGTGTATAATGTATATTGTTAAATTTTATATAATTTTGAACTCTTTATGATTTACAACTTATAAATTACAGAAAACATAATTTAGAATAAACTTAAAATGTAGATTTATTTTTTTAAGCACCTTAGACTTTACAAGGTATTTTAATAATTGTGAAAGGAGTAAGGCATAATCAAAAAGTTGACTAGTTTATTTTTGATGATGCCTAAAATATTAAAATTTCTTTATCTTGTAATATCCTTGAATTTAATAAATAATTCGAAAGGAAGATTTTATCATGTTTTTTAAGTATAATACATTTAGTAAAATACTTGTTTTAGTTGTTTTAGTATTTTTTATTATCAACATATTTAACTTTATTTTAGTTAATTCAGTTTATGCTGAAAGTAATACTTATACTGGTGAAGATGTTTTTCCATTTGGCAGTACTTTAAAATTTGATTTTGGTACATCTAAAAGTCCTGTTGCTGAGGATTATACAAAAATTACTACTGAGTCAACCTATAACTCTTCAATTGGTTACGGATGGCAAAATCCATCTAATATTTCTATAACAGCCTCAGATGAAAACACAGAAGATTCATTAAAAAGCGATTATATTTCTGGAAGTAATATAAGAACTATAGGAGAAAATTCAACAAGTTATATTTCATATGATTGTCCTACTTTTGTAGCTGACTTACCTGTAGGTTACTATAAAGTAAGACTTATACAAGGTTCAAATGTAGTGAAAACTTGTTCTGGATCATACATTGAGGGAAACATGAATATTATTCCTTGGGCAAATGATAATTTTAGTTCTACATTCTCTGTTGAACCTACAGATTTAATTGCCAATGAGGCAGGTTCATATGCTGATAATACTGCCACTGTTGCTGTTTGGGATGGACAATTGACAGTTCAAATTGCTACATCCATCACACCAGAAGGTAGTAGTGGAACTGCAATAGTAAATGCACTTGAAATCGAACGAATAGAACATAATCTAGCTTCTAATGATAATTCAAAAATTATAGCCATTGGAGATTCAACTGTTGCAGACTATCCTCCATTTGACAATCCACAAGATTATACACCTATACCCGAACAAACAGGATGGGGTGGAAAATTAGGCGAATTTTTTGATGGTGTTGATGTAGATAATTGGGGTGTTGGCGGAATTTCAGCTAGAAATTATATTACTCAAAATTATCTTAACCGTGTCTTGCTTGAAATAGCTCCAGGAGATGTTGTAACTGTTGAATGGGGAATTAATGAAGCAGCCGCAGGTCGTAGATATATTAAGGCAACTGCTGAAGAATTTGACCCATATATTCAATTATATATTGATGCAATTAAAGCATATGGAGGAATTCCAATTCTTGTATCAGCTACCTCTGGCAATACAGGATATTCTGAACGATTAGAAGCAGTTTCAAATTTAAATAATGTCGATTATATAGATTTAAAAGCTCTCTGGTCGGATTATAAATCTAAAAGAACATCCACACAGCAAAATTATCTTACAGTTGATGGTACACATCTTAGTCGTGTTGGAGGTGTAGTTGTAGGTCAACTTGTTACTTATGCAATGAAAAATCTTACCAATACTGAACTAAAAGAAATAAACGAATTAAATATTTCTACTCCAACTACAGGCTCAGATATTGCCCCTATATCAATTCCCGAAAAATTACAAATAACAAAACAAACAAAATCTTCGGTAACACTTTCTTGGACTATACCTGAATCTACATTATATGATCCCACTCAATTAATCACAAGATTCCCCATTTATCGCAAAAATATTGATGCTGATGATAGTACATACACAGAAGTAGCAGAAGGCACAGCTTATGTCACGCCAGATCTTGTCAGCCCAAACTTATCTATAACAATTCCATCCGAAGGTAATTATGTTTATGCAATTGCTTCGCGTGGAGTAAATGGTACAAGCCCAAAATCTTCAGGACTCACTGTATCAAACTATACAGAAACTCATTCTGATATAATAAATAATGGAATAAAATATTTTGAAGGAATTTTTGCATCTGATTTCACTGTCAAATCTTACGAAACACTAAATAAAGCAATTAGTAATGGGAAAATTGCTATTTCTAATAATAAAGATTTAGAAAAAGCCTCTTTAAAAATCACAAATTCAATTTCAGATCTTGAATGCAAAATGCAAACAAACCTATATGATGATTTTCAATCTACCACAACAGACAATTGGGATACTACCCAAGACCCGTCTGGAGTTAATATGTCTTATAATCTTGACGAGGATGGTGACAGATATTTAAATTATTATGTATCAGCCTCCGGGGAACGTTCCAGAAGGAAAACATTTAATCCTGTAGCATCAAATAAAATTTCGGTAGAATTTGAATGGTTACCAGGTAATCCAGATAATCGCAATGTGACAGAGCTTCGTTTTTATGGACTCACAGGAACAACAGCAGTTCCAGAAAATGATATTTACTTTGGTCTAAAAACAGCTAGCAATGGTAATATAGGTTATTATTCAACTTCTACAACTCCTCCTATAAATACAAGTGAAATTTTAGATCCAGCAGTTGATTTAAAGCTATCAAATACTTCATTGTATAAAATTAAAATTGATTTTAATTTTGAAAAACATACAGCAAATCTTATAGTCAGGTCTTTGAATTCTGATACTAATGCTGATACAGTTGTTGAAAATATTGAAATTCCTTCCAATATAACTTCTCTAAACTACATGAGATGGCATGCAGCTCGTGGTAAAAAAGATAATGGAGGAAATGACTTATCTGTACTTTGGAATACATCAATTGATGATTTCACTTATTACTATTTACCTATAGATACTAGTAAAGCAAATACTGCTAAGCTTTCATATATCCTTAAAAAGGCAACATCTCTGGAATCTTCTATATATACTGAAGATTCTTATGCTATTTTATCAGATGCTATTAAAACAGGTAATAGAGTTGTAAATGATTTTGTAATTGTTCAAGAAGATGTAAATTATGCGGAAAAACTATTAAAAAAGGCTCTAAAAAAACTAAAAAAACTTCCTCTTTCAGATAATTACAAATTTGATTTTGGTACAGGTGATATAAATCCCGATTATAAATCAGTTACATCTGGTTGTATTAAAACTAAAAAAAATCGCTATGGTTTTGTCGGAAGTGGAATGACAGATTTTGATCGTGACACAGATGATTCATTAACATCTGATGGTATATCAGTTAATGAAAATACTGAATTTGATATTATCCTACCAAATAAAGATTATTCAGTTACAGTAACATATGGTGACCCTTCTGAAGATACAAATGCAGGTACCACTACTAATGTTACTACTTCAGATTATGTATTATACCCTTCAAATTTTAACACAATTAAAAAATCAGCAGCAGATATTAGTACTAACACAACTAGAACTGATACTTTTTCAGCTTCCGTTTTCAATGGAATCTTAAAAATTATTTTTACAGGTAATAATATAAAAGTAAATTCTATAACTATCACTCCAATTGATAAACGAATTCCTGGTTCAACACCAACACTTTATATTTTGGGTGATTCTACAGTTATGAGTAAGCAGACAACTACATCAGGACTTGATGAATCTGGCAACATAATTAAAGATAATATTGTTGGTTGGGGTAAAAATATTGGAAATTTCTTTACTGATATTTTAATTTCAAATAAAGCTGTTGGCGGACGTGGTATCCGTGGTTTCTATTCAGAAAACCGTATGGATCCTGTTTATTCCACAATAAAACCTGGTGATTATGTTGCAATCCAATTTGGTCATAATGATGCAAATACTACTAATTCTGGACGTTATTCTACAATTTCTGAATTTGAAGAATACCTTTCATACACCTGTGATGCAGTTAAAGCACGTGGAGCAACACCAATTCTTATCACTGTCTTATCTCATATTCGAGACTTTGATGAGAGTAATCCGTCAAACTCTGAAGGTTACACTCTAGCACAATATACTTCTACTTCTCAAATCAAGCGTTGTTTTACCGAATATGCCCAAGCCACTCGAGATGTTGCTGCCGAAAAAAATATTGCTTGTTATGATCTTAATGAAGAAAGTTACCAGCTTTACAAAGAAAAAGGCATTGACTGGGTAAAGGAAAATATTATTAGCATAGATGGAGTACATCCTATTGATAATAGTGGTTCTGAATATATTGCCAATATGGTAGCCGATGGAATAGCAGAATTAAATATCAATAATCTTTCGGACAATGTTTTAGCCAATATAGAACTGTGGTTAAATCCTCACTAATTACTGTAAAGGTAGTAGCACATAAAAAAAGTTAGTCTTTATAAAATAAATAAACCTTAATTCTTTTCGTCTGAAATTCGCTTAAATCATGCGTATTCATACTCTAGAATTAGGGTTTATTTTTTGTCTGTCTCCAGTATAAAAAGTTATAATTGTAATTATTTTTTTGTTTTATTTTTCAGAATGTTAATTTTGTATAAATTATATGAGTT
>JBDMZA010000181.1:0-4233 GCA_039770155.1 Clostridiales bacterium | reverse complement strand
ACTTTTTACTATATTTACTTCTTTTAAAACAACTACAAAACCAAAAATATTTATAAAAACAACACCCAAATAATTGACTAGCAGAGATAAAAAACTGCCTCTAAATAATATTGTAAGCATTGTTGAAATACCTGACACTACAAATATAGACGCAATAGTAAATAAACTGTACATAAGATAATCATTAAATTTACATCCTCCAAATAAAACACATAGTGTCCCAAATGGAATAGTAATAAAATATAAAATAATTAAGTATATATTTAAGATAGTTTTTTTTATATAGATATTTTTCAAGATCGATATATCCATATATTTCATATATTCAACTCTATCTATTTCTAAATCGTTCTTAATGTTAAGATAAATAATAAAAGGTGTTAATAAAAATAAAACTATATATTGTACAACTATAACATTATTATATATTGACATAATATCATTTTTATTAAAAACATGATTTATTGGATTTATATTTTGAAGCAAAAAGCTACCTGCTATAGCTGCACAAAATACAAATAAATATATAATAGTTAGTATAAGTGTTTTTTTATCTCTAATAATCGATTTAAATTCCTTTTTAAATATAACAGTCATGTACAGCAACTCCTTTATCTAAATTTAAGGGGATAATCTAAAAAATAAATTATTTTCAATAATGAGGAAATCCTGAATGATTCATTACTTTAAAATGTAATTTATTTTTTGGATATCCCTAAATGTCAACTTTAGTTTTAGGCAAAATCAAAAAACAAACTATTCAACTTTTTTTTGAAAATCCGTTAAATCATCGATATTTTCAGAAAAAAATTGTCTTATAAAATTTTTGATTATGCCTTCCTTATTACTTTTATTCCATTGTCAGACAGTAACTCAAGAAATTTATTAATTTTGCTGTTAACATTATATGCAAATTCTACTTCTTTAATATTTATTGTAATCCCTTTAACTTCATCTTCATTTTGCAATATATCAGCTACTCTAAAATTATTGTCTGTTTCAATTTTAATTACCTTTTCTTTATTATTATTTTGATTATTTCTTAAATTTAAAGTTTTTGTAGTTATATCATCTGTAATATCTTTTGTTTCTTTTGTTATATTAATTCCGTCATTTGATAAATCAGTTGTTTCTTCGTATATTTCATTTGTATCATCTATTATATCATTAATATCTCCAAAAAATATTTGTTTTCCTTCTTTAATGATACATTTATGTGTACAAACATCTTTTATTTCATTAAATTCTGATGAACTTATAATTATAATTTTACCCAATTCTTTTAAACTAATAATTAGTTTATATAGATTCACTTTAAAATTATTATCTAAATTTCTAAAAAAATCATCTAATATTAAAATTTTCGGATTATTTATTAATACGCTTGCTAAAGATAAAACTCTCATTTGTTCTTTTGTTAGCTCATCAATAAATGAGTCTTTATATTGATCAATTTTAACCGTTAATATTGCATCTTTTATTTTTTTAATTCTCTCTTTTTTATCTATTTTATATAGACCTGCATAGTACTCTAAATATTCTGAAACCTTCAAATTATCAAAATCTCCAAAAAGTTTTGGTACATAACCTACTAAATTTTTTATTGTAACCTTTTCATCACATAAATCTAATCCATCAACTATTATACTTCCACTGTTTGGCTTAACTATGCCTGCAAGCATTTTTATCAGTGTAATTCTTCCTGATTTTTTATCTCCAAATACACCTAATATGCTCTTAGAATTTAAATTAAAGTTAATTTTTTCAATAGAAATATTTCTTGAGTTGTTGTCTATATACCTTTTTCCTATATCTAAGACTTCAATCATCCTTATATTCTCCTTGAATAAATATTTGTGGTAATTCAATATATCTATTATCATAAATTTCATCTTTTGACATATCAAGTCTTATTCTTATGTCTTGACCCATAATAACATAATCACCAACTTTATTTTTATTATATATAAGCTCAATATCTTCCCATAATTTCTTTTTATAATTATATATTTTATATTTCTCTCTAACACTATTTAAACTATTAGGAATCTTTATTTCAAAGTAATCTATAGCTAATTTATTTGTATTACTATATAGTAAATCTAGTTCAAATGGATTTTTAACCTCCATTTTGCCATCATAAATATTTACTTCTTCTCCATCTATTAAATTATATTTTTCATCAAAATATTTTATATCATAATCACTTATATTCATTTCTCCATGTAAATCTATTGCATACTTAAATTTCGCATAAATTACATTGGTATTAAAAGACTCTGGTTTTACATCATTTATTTCAATATCATCCCAATAATTATCAGATGTATTTGAAACAAATAAAAATTCATTCACTGCTAAGTTCTTTTTATTTATTATACTATTATTTTTTAAAACAAACTCAAATATATTTTTTAATTTTTTATTTTCTATTTCTTTTTTGGTATATTTTGAATTTTTATTATTAAATGAACTATTTTCTTTATCAAGATCCTTATTATAAGGAAATTCTGTTTTTAAGTATTTTTCCAAATTATGATAATTATTATCCATATCTATTATTACATTTTTTACTTCATTATTTTTTATATTTCCCACTTTAATTAATTTTTCATTTATAACAATAAAAGAATTATCTAAATCTGTATTTGTATTATTTGTTAAAGTTATGTTCAGATCATTCTTCCCATTGTCAAAATTTGATTCACAATTCAAATTACCTATTTTTATATCTTTTGCTCCAATTGCATATTCTTTTTCCCAAAGTTCTGCATCTTCTTTTATTATTTCATTTTTTGATTCCTCATAAAAACTTTTATTTTCATTAACTTTTTTTCCATCAATAGTATTTTCTTCATCTTTATTTACAAAACTAATATCTGCATTAGTTCCATACTTTACATTAAGATCATAGTCATTATTTAAAGTTGTAAAATAAGAATTCAATTCTATATTACTATTATCTTTATTACCATAGTTATCATATTGTGCAACTGATACTATATTTACAATTGGATTTTTGTTACTCCGATTATAGCCTAAATATAAAATAACACTTGTTGCTATAATTGTCACTATAGGAATTGTAGCTATCATAAATACTCTATTATCTTTATTCCTAAAAAAAACTATTAGTACTAGTCCTATAGTAATTCCATATAAAAATACAAATGCAATTAAATATGTAAAATTATTTTTAAGTTCAAAAGGTATTATAGATAATATATCTTTAAGTCCATCAAAATTATATCCAGATTTTACATTTTCATTATCAAACTTATATTTATTATTAGAAATCATATCTACTAGAAACTGTGTTTTTCCTTCTACATCATCTTTCTTATATGTATTTATATCAAATGTAGTCATCATAACACTACCATTACCCATATTATAGTTTACAACTAAAGGATTTTTGTCTTCATATTCTAATACTTCACCTTTGACAATATTTCCAATAAACATATTCATATATATATTATTATTACTGCTATCTGAATCTTTATAATTGCTTACATTTATGCTATCATTAAATTCTATTAATCTAAAAGTTGAATCTAATTTTTCCAATGACTCAAAAGGATTTTTCCCTGTACCTATGAGTAAAATCCCACCATCCTTCACCCATTTTTTAAGTGCTTCATAATTTTTTACTGTGAAAAAATCTTTTTCAAAATCATTCATTACAATAACATCGTACATATAAAAAGCTTTAACATCATTGAAAACTTTGTCATCTTTTTCTAAATAAAATGTTTTTGTATTAAGTTTTTCATCTTTATCTAAAATAAATTCCGTATGATTTTTTATATTTGTAGTAATAAGAGGTAATTCAACTTGATTCCAAAATTTTTCTTTTTCATTTGATATAACACCTATTACAGGATTCTGAGGTTTCAATATTTCCTTAAATTTATAAGTTTTTTTAGTATAAACCTTATTATCTTTTATCAATTCAACTTCCAAATTTTTATCAGTTGATTTTATTGGCATATAAAATATGTATTTGTCATTTTTGTTTGAATTTAAGCTAATATTCCAACTATATGATAAAATTTTGTCATTTTCTCCCTTATGTATTAATTTTAACTTAAATTTATCATATTCAGTTTTATTATTAAAAATAATTTCAACAGGTGCATAACCAATTTTAGCAATTCCATTATAGCCTACATTTATTTCAAAATTTAAAGATTTATCATTACAATATGTTGATTTAAATGTAGTTATTGT
>JBDMZA010000180.1:0-3406 GCA_039770155.1 Clostridiales bacterium | reverse complement strand
TGTTATAATTTTTTAATAAAACAATTAATAGTTATAATACAGCAAATAGCCATATTATAACTATAAAGATATACAGATATAATTATTGAAGTCGACAGGTTATTTATTAACTTGCAATTCCAAATAGTTGATTTATGAATTCAACTTCAAATAGAACAGATTTGTTAGAATCAACCTGTCCTTTACGAATCATATTCATTGCTTCAATACCTTGAATAGTTTTAGAAGCTGATTTAAAAGACTTAAAACCCATCATAGGTTTTGTAATTCGCTTAATGGCTCGATGATCCTGTTCAACTACATTATTTAAATATTTAACTTTCCGCAACTCAGTTTTTTCAGGTATTTTACCGGTTTCTTTTAATTTATCTATAGCTGGTGGATATGCAATATTTTTATCAACATTTATAACCCCTTGGACTTCTCTTGTGTGTAGACTTAAGAGCTTTTTTAAAAAACTTTCTTGCTGCCTTTTTGTTTCTAGTTTTACTTAACATAAAATCTATTGTATTTCCGTTTGAATCAACGATACAATAAAAATAATATAGTATTTGCATTATATATTTTTCATCAAACTATGTTTATTTGTTCTTTAATACCCTAAATCTGCGTGAGGTTTATTTTTAAAAGATTAAAAGTACTTATTCACTTCATTAAAGAATTATTGAACTTTAGCAAATAGGTGAAAAGTTAAAATCTCTGGAGTAATTGATATTAAAGGTGTAGAGTGCATTTTTGAGATTGTTGACGCAGAATTTGGGTTAATAATTACATATATTTATTAGCAACAACCAAATAAATTAAAACCTACCCATAAAAATGAAAAATCATAATCTTCTTCTAACATATATAATTGAGTTTTTTGAAATGCATATAACGGAGATAAACCATTTAACCTAAATTCATGATATTTTAACATAAATTTAGTTGCTGATTCATCATTAGCTTCTGGAATACTAGCCAGTATAGTTCTTACTCCTGCTTCTAAAAAAGCTGCTGGAATTCCTAATATATCATCACCAATCAATTCAATTTCTGCAATTTTACTTGGCCTTATACCAACATGACAAGCACTTAAAATAACTTCATCAAATCTTATTCTTACATTTGAGATTGAAGCAGCATCTATTTTTTTATCATACATTATTAATCCTGAATTCATTGGTTCTTCAAAATCAAACTCCCCATGAGAAGAAATATGTAAAATATCACATTTGATTTTATGATGTTTTACTAAACTCCAAAAATTTTTAGCATTAGCTTCCTTACCTTTAAATACATTATTTAATAGATTTGGCTTTTTGTATAACTTTTCTAATCCATCAATTTCTTCTTTTGTATATTCTAATAAGTTTAATTTATCTTTATCAGAATAATCAACATTACCAACTATAGAAATGTATGGGGATTTATTTACTTCATAATCAAGATATAATACACTTGATATATTAGGTATAATACCAACTGGACAATATTCAAAAAATCTTTTTTTATTGTAGATCATTGATGACCATGAAATTAAATGAAGAAAAGAATGAGCAGAAATTAATATTGAACTATAGCTTACTGAAAGTTGAATTAATTCTTCTGGTATTAAATCAATTAATTCAATTTTAAAGTTAAATATATCAAAATTTTCTGGGTTTGAATCTCTTGAAATTATAGACTCATTATATTTTTCTATTTTTTCTCTAATGCTCTCATCTATGCTAATTTTTGATACTTTTAGTTTATCATATGAGATTAATGTAGTATAAATATTATTTCCAATGCAAAAGATATCTAATAAAACTTGATTTTTATATTGGAGTTTTCTAATAACTTGTTCTAATATTAAATCATTTTTTATTGATAAATTTCGCCATCTTGGGTCAAAAATTCTTATTTTTTCTAATATTTCTTCCCTTTCATAAATAATTTTTTTTCTTATTTTTAAATATTCTAGTTTGCTTATTTTATTGTTAATATTCGATTGCTCAAAAGCATCTTTTTTATTATTAATATTTTCAAACTCAGCTATTAATGAATTATAATCATTATCAAAATTACTATTATTTATTTTACTATATAATCTTAATGATAAACTTTTGGATTTAACCATATTAGAAATCCTACATATGTCATTGATAAAACAATTATTATAACAGAAAATATATGCACACCTAAATATTTCAATTTTATCAGTTAAAAATAAACTATCAATTCTATAACCTAAAGGTACTGTTCTTAATTGGTCTATTTCATCAGTTGTTCTTTTATAATACTCTAAAGCTTTGTTTCTATTACCTATTTTTTCTAAAATCTTTGCTTTCCAATAAATTATATTCCAATAAGATTCGATGTTTTTTATTCTTGTAAAAATTTTCAACCCCTTTTCAACAGACTCTAGTGCTTTTTCAAATTTATTCATATTATAATAAATTTGAGCTTCTACTATATAAATACTAGGCCATGCAGTTAAATAATCATCTCTATCTTTTGTAGCTTCCTCTAACTTTTTAATATTACCCATAGCTTCTTTATACATTTTCTTTTTAAACAAAATAAATACTTTATGAAATTCAACAGCTAATATTAAATAATCCTCATCATAAAGATTCAAAAGCAATTTAAATTGTAACAAAGCTTCATTATAATTACCTATTTCCTTATAAATAACAGCATATTTATAAATAGTATCCATATTGTAATAATACAATTTACTTTCATATTCAATTCTTTTTGCACTACTATCTTCTAATTTTACTTCTAATTCTTTTAATAATTCAGAATGTTCTTTTTCACTATTAATAAACCTAATAATATTATCTTTTAAAATAACTTTTTTATCCAAAATTTCTTTAATATCTTTCAAATGTTTCAAAGCTCTTTTATAATCCTTAAACCAAATAAGCAAATCTATATATTTTAATTCTGCCTCAATCAGTTTCAGGTCATATTTTTTGTTTTTATAATATTTAATACAAGATAATAAATTAATTAAAGCTTCATTATAGTACCCAACTTCTTTCAACAAATATGCTCTATCTAGTTTTATATTAATGCAATCTTCCTCTTCTAGATATTCATTAATCAATTTTTCAATCTGTTTCCATAATTCATCAGATGTTTTTTTATCAGAAAACTTAAGTTTATTTTCTGCTAATACTTTGGTAGCTAGTACTCTTTCTCTGACTCTAGCTTTTATATCAAAATAACCCTTGATTCGTTTTTGATTAAACTGCTTTTCATTAGCAATCATTTCATCATTAATCTTTATACATTCAATAAAAAACTCATTTCCTTTTTTAAAATCACCTTTATTTGTATAATGATAGCCTTTATGCAATAACTCATTTGAAAATCTATGATGTTCCATTTCTTTTAATATAAATTTTTTTTCCAACTGTACACCTCATTACTTCTA
>JBDMZA010000179.1:0-4677 GCA_039770155.1 Clostridiales bacterium | reverse complement strand
ATTACATTCAACAATATCAAATTTGCTAATTATTTTTAAATTTCATTTACTTTGATTAAATTTAAAGATTCATCAAAACTATTGCTTTTCAAATAAGGGGAGACTGCACGGTTGCTACAATGAAGTGCAAAGTTGATTCCATAATATACCAAACATAAATTATTATTAATATAAAAATAGCTTAAATACTAGATTATAACTACTAAGAAAGTTTATAAAATTATTCCTAACCAAAAAAGAAGTAGTTCTTATTGATGAAGAACTACTTCCCTTTTAATTAATATATTTTCCAACTTTTTTCTAATACATTCTTTCTGATTTCAGGCATTGATGAAAACCTTTTTCTATCTGGATGAACACGATTACTAAGTAAAATCACAAACATATCTTTTTTTAAGTTTAACCACATTCCTGTACCTGTAAACCCTGTATGACCAAAATAATTACTGTCTTCTTCAATGTAATTCACCCATCCATATCCTCTATTATCATTTAAACCAATTGTATTGTTACTTAAAGATTCTTTTAATAAATTTTCATCAATTATTCTTTTTCCTTTATACACTCCTCCAGCCATAAGCATAGAACAAAACTTTGCCAAGTCTTCTGTGTTAGAAAATACACCAGCATGTCCTGCAACACCTCCAAGCCACATAGCATTTTCATCATGAACAATACCTCTTTGACATTCTCCTTTACTGTCTGGGTACTCAGTTGGAGCGATTTTATTATATAAATTTTCATTAGGTTTGAAAAATGTATTCTTCATTTCTAAATGGTTCCATACTTCTCTGGCTATAAAATTATTTAATTTTTCATTACTTACTTTCTCTATAATTTCGCCTAAAATTATAAAACCTCTATTGCTGTATAAAACTTTTTCATCTGGCTTACAAACTAAAGGTTCATTACATATCCCAGATACTATTTCATTTTTGGTACTACCATATTGTTTTAAAAAAGTTCTTTCTGGAAGTCCTGATGTATGTTTTAAAATTTGACTAATAGTCGAATTACCAAATTCATTACTTCCTGGAAGGTTAAGATAATATTTAACTTCACTATCTAAATCTAATAATTTATATTCAACCAATTTTAAAATTGATATCCAGGTACAAACAATCTTTGTCAAAGAAGCAATATCAAATAATAAAGATTTTTTCATCGGTAATTTTATTGGAGATATTTGTTGGGATCCAAATGCTTCATGCATTATTGTTTTTCCATCTTTGGCTATTAGGATAACAGCTCCTGGAATCATTTCTTTATTTATTACATCATTTAAATATTCTCTTACATCATTCAATAATTCAATATTATTTAACCCATCTGTTGAAATATCAGTTGATAAATTTTCCCATAAACTAGCCATATGATTCTCCTTTGTTCATCTTATTTTATAGTATTAAAAATTATATCATTTTGCTTTTATGTCAGCACCAAGCCTTATTAGATTATCACATAAATTTGAATAGCCTCTATCAATGTGATACATTCCATTAAAAGTTGATTCTCCTTTTGCTGACAGAGCTGCAATAATTAGTGCTGCTGCTCCACGAATATCTAGACCTTCTAGATTTGCCCCATGTAGGGCTTGTCCTTTAACTATAGTTATATTCTTTTCAATTTCAACATCAGCACCCATTTTCATTAAATATGGAACATGTAAAAACCTGTTATCATGCAAATTTTCAACTATCTTACTTGTTCCATTGATACTAGCCATTAAAGCCATAATCTGTGGCTGCAAATCAGTTGGAAATCCAGGATAAGGTCTGGTCTCAATATTAAAAGGTTTAAGATTATCCGCGGAAATCTTTATACAATTATTACTTTCTTGAAAATAACATCCTGAATACTTTAAAATATTAATTAAATTTTCAAGGTATGTTAAATCGTTTTTATTTAAAGTAATCTCGCCTTTAGAGGCAATCGCTGCTAATATTAGTGTTCCAACTTCTAACCTATCAGACATAACAGATAATTCTGCACCTTCAAGATAATCAGAACCTTCAATTATTACCTTATTAGCTCCAATACCTGTTATTTTAGCACCCATTTTTATTAAAATATTAGCTAAATCATTTAATTCAGGTTCTTTTGCTGGATTACAAATAGTTGTCTTACCTTTTATTTTAGCAGCCAACATAAATGCTAGACCTGTTCCAGTAACACTTGGAAATGGAAGATTTAACTCTGTTGACTTTAAATTTTTCGCTTTTGCAAAAAAACCATTTCTTTTACGTTCAATATACACTCCCAATTTATTAAGTATATAAAAATGAGTATTTAGTGGTCTGGCTCCTATTTTATCTCCGCCTGGATAAGGTAAAAATACACTCCCAAATCTATTTAAAAGACCTGGAAGCATTAGAATTGAAGCCCTAATCTTACTTAATTCTCTTAAATCCATAGAATTTTTTGTTATTTTAGAAGAGCATAAAAAAACACTCTTCCTTTTATAATCCGTATTTACAATACAATTTAAACTTTTTAACATATTACTTAGTATTTCAAAATCTTTAATCAATGGTATATTTTCTAACCTAATAACCCCATCAGTTAGAAGTGTTGTATTTATTAAAAACTGCATTGAGTTTTTTGCACCACTAATAATCGGTTTACCACTTAATTCATTTTGACCTTTAATTATTAACATAAAACCAGCCTCCTTAAGTTGTTATTTCTCTATTAAAAAATCTCCTATAAACAAAGCATCCAATCCAGTACTGAAAAAACACCTCAATGCATCTTCTGGAGAAGATACAATAGGTTCACCTTTGATATTGAATGAGGTGTTGAGAACTGCTGGTATAGAAGTTAACTTCTCAAACTCATCAATTAACTGCCAATACTTAAAATTAACCTCTTTTTTTACTGACTGAGGTCTTATTGTTCCATCAACATGAACAACTGAAGGCATAATTTTCTTATAATTATATGCAGAAAATGCTGTGATCATAAAATAGGGATTGTGATTTGTATTAAATATTTTTTTGAAACTTTCCTCTGTAAAAGATGGAGAAAAAGGCCTCCAATCTTCACGAAATTTAATGCTATTATTTAAATAATCTTTTGTATTTGGATCCGATGGATTTGCCAAAATGGAACGATTACCTAAAGCCCTAGCACCCAACTCAAGTCTTCCTTGAAACCATCCTATGATTTTTCCTTTTGATATATATTCCGCTGCAAGTAAGGATGGATTATCAACTTTTTTATAATTTACTTTTGCTATTTTCAAACTTTTTTCAATTTCATCATTAGAATATTCTATCCCCCAATATGCATGAATCATTTCCAATCTTGGATCATAACCATATCCAATTGATTTAACAATAGTTGCTCCAATGCAAGAACCTGCATCTGTACTGGCAGGCTGTACAAATAAATTATCAATATTTTTTAATTTTAATATTTCACCATTTAGTTTACAGTTCATAGCTACGCCACCAGCAAGACATATATTTTTAATTTTATATTCTTTAATATACTTACTTATCATTTTTTTAACAACACTTTCAAGCATATCTTGTGCTATAAAAGCTATATTTTTATGTTTATCCAATATAACATCTTGTTTTTTTCGTGGTTGTCCTAATTCGTTCACTAGTCTATCCGTAAATCTAAAACTATATGTATGTTCACCATAAAAAATATATTCAGGATTAATTTTGTAACGGTCATTTTTATAATATAATATTTTTTCTAAAATTCTCCTAATCTTAAAATCATCTTTTCCATATGCAGCAAGTCCCATAACAGTACCTTCCTGATTATTACTTGAAAAACCAAGATACTCTGTTATAACGGAATAAAACCATCCTAAAGAATTAGGAATTTCATATTTATCTATTAATTTAAGATTTAAACCTTCTCCAATAAAAACTGAAGTACATAGTTCCTCTCCTGACCCATCTATTACAAAAGCTAATGCTTTTTTGAAACCTGAACAATAAAAAGTGCTTGCAGCGTGAGATAAATGATGTCCAACAAATGAAATAGGTGGTATCTCATTCGTTTTATATCTTAGATTCAAAAAAGCTTTTTTAAGGGTATAAATAATTTTATCTTCACAGAACCTTTCAAATATTAAACGTTCTGTTAATTTAGTCACTGGATCCTTTTTATATTTTTCATCTAATTCACTATAAAAAGTTTTCATCTGGTCACCATATTTTATAACATCCCAACTTAGAACAATTTCTTTTACATCCTTTAAATTGATATTTGCATTTTTCAAACAATATTGAACTGCTTTAATAGGATAAATCCCAGGAGAACATTTTATCCTAGATAGTCTTTCTTCTTCAATAAAGGATAATAACTTGCCATCTTTCAATAAACATGCTGCTGGATTATGCCCGATTTCTGTTATCCCCAAAATATACATAAACAACACTCCCTTAATTTTTTATATAAAAAAGCAACTCTCAAAAAATAAAAGAGTTGCCCCTTTTCCAAACTACCTTTTATTTTTTTATTTTTTCTTTTCCACCCCAATATTTATTAAAATGAATTACGCTAGAAGCCACCACGGCTATATATAGCAAGAACTTAACCCAACTTTCCTTTAAAATGTTTATTTAAAAATTAGATATCCTTCTAATAGCATTACATTTAAAGACCATAAATATTTAATGTAAACTGATTAGCTAGTTACAATGTTTTTAGCTT
>JBDMZA010000178.1:0-10372 GCA_039770155.1 Clostridiales bacterium | reverse complement strand
CTTTTTGAGTGATTTTAACATGAAAGTATTACCTCCTATAATTTTATAAAATTAATATTAAAGAAGTTATTATTATTATAATTATATGTAATCAATTTTTTTGAGGAAATAATAGATTTTAATACAAAAAACTAATATACAATAAATTAACTAGCAAATAATCAAATAATAATTGTCTACTCCTTTAGTATAGTAATTAACACTTACAATTATTTTTCTGTGGGTTGGATGAAAAAATTAAATTATATTTTTGAAAAATCTTTTAAATAGAAGGCTGTATTTAAATATAAATACAATTATTTCGCATGATTATTTCCCGGAATGATATTTTTCGGTGAATACACCATCTAAGTTATTCAATAAATAATAACTAATATATCCAGTAATACATCCCATAATTATTCCAGAAATCATAAGAATCGGTAATAGAAAAAAAATAGTTGATGATTTTACAATAGTATATGCTACCAGAATTTGACCAAGATTATGAAAGAATGCTCCTGAAACACTAATTCCTATTGTGCTAAAATATTTTCTGAATTTTTTAATTAAAAGTCCCATAAATAAAGTGCTTAAAATACCACCGGACATACTAAAGAAAAACATATAGATATTTCCAGAGAATAAAGCAGTTAAAATTGATCTTACTAAAATGATTATCAAAACATCTTTTAAAGAAAAATAATATAGAGATACAATTGTTACAATATTTGCAAGTCCAGGCTTTACACCTGGAATTATAAAAGAAATTGGTATAAATGACTCTATAATCGAAAGTACTATGGCTTGTGCTACTAACATTGATAATGTAACAATTTTTCTAGATTTATTTAAATGAATATTATACATTCAATATACTCCTTTTAATGTGAAATTACATCTATTAAATCATCTTTTTGTTTGCTATTATATAAAACTACAACTGTTTTTTCAGGTAAACAAACAGATGTATCACCAGGTGCACTTAACCAACCAGTTTTAATACATATTTTATCATGACAATCTGATTCAATAAATCTAATTCTACCATTATCAACAATTAGTTTTATACTTGGATTATTTTTTGGAGAATATTCATATGAGTTTTTCACATTATCCAATTTAATAGTATCTTCTAAGTTACCATCTATAAGTATTTTTGCCATTAATTCACCTTCATCTGAATACCTTGTTTTATATACATTAACAATTATCATTGTGGTCAATCCTAAAATAATAGCAAAAATTATAAAATCACCTTTTTTCAACATATTCAAATTCCTTACTTGAATCATCCATTTTGAAAGCACTTTTTAAATTATCAGAAACATAGATTTTCTTTTTATCAGTTATAAATATACAACCATCATTAAAACTTTCTACAAGCTTCATTCCTTCATCAAGACCTAGTATAAATGCTGACGTAGAAAGAAAATCTGCCCTTGTGGAACTATCACTTATAATTGAAACACCAATAATTCCACTTCTCGCAGGGTAACCATCTTTTGGATTTAATATGTGATGATATCTAGTCCCATCTTTTTCAAAATATCTTTCATAGTCACCAGATGTAACTACAGTTTTGTTTTTTACTTTTATAGTGCCTATATATCTACCATTTGTTGCTCTTGGATTTTGTATTCCAATAACCCAATCATCACCATTAGGCTTAGATCCTAGTGTAACAACATTTCCACCTAAATTAATAAAAGCTGATTCAACTCCATTTTCTTTATATAATTCAATTATTTTATCTCCAGCATAACCTTTAACACATCCACCAAGATCAATGCTTTCACCAACCTTTTTAAGCCGTGCACTTTGTGTTTCGGGATCTAATTCTAAATCCTCTATTTTAGAAATTTCAAGTAACTTCTCAATTTCTTCTTTGCTTGGAACAACCATCTTATTGCTTTCGCTAAAATTCCACTTTCGAATTAATGGTCCCATTGATATATCAAATGTTTGATTACTTTTTTCATAAAACTTTTTTGCCTCATCAACTATAAAATATGTTTCTTTATTTAATTTTATAAATTGTCCATTTCCAGCTGATTTGTTTAGTTTAATGATTGAACCAGTTCCTTTTTGAGCACTCATGGAATTTTCCATGTCCATTAACTTTTCAAAAACTTTTTGACCAACCTCATCAGCATCACCCTCAAAGTTATTATATATTCTTTGATTTATTAATGTTCCCATTATGTAGTTTTGGAGATCATGGGGTTTAGCTTCAACTGCATTCTTTTTTTCGTTATTATTACAAGAATTTACTAAAAATATATTAAATGCAATTATAGCTATTAAGCCTAATATGTTTATATTTGATATTTTAGTTGGAGTATTTTGTTTTTTCGTCATGATAATCACACTCACTATTCTAATATTAATTTAGTTATAAAAAATAAAGATATCAGTCATTACTTTTCCTGAATAATTACTTGATATTACAATTTACATTATTATTTGGAAAGATAGAAGTGACTTCTATTATAACAATATTCATTTCACAAATTAATATTGTCATAACAAATATTTATGATATCATAGAAATTATAAACTTTAATTAATTCTAAACTAATGTTTGGAGAAAATCAATATGTTACAAATATTAAAAACTAAGGATGTATTTTATAAATACGATAGTGGCAGTTTTAAACTAAATAATATAAATTTAACAATAAATAAGGGTGAATTTGTTTCAATACTTGGAAGTAGAAATTCTGGTAAATCAACACTTGCAAAATTACTTGCAGGAATTATATTTCCTTTGAAGGGAAATATATATATCGATGATTTAGATAACTCAATAGAAGAAAATCTTTGGGAAATACGAATTAAGACAGGAATCGTATTTCAAAATCCGGAAAATCAAATAATTGGATCAACTGTTTTTGATGATGTATCATTTATGCTTCAAAATATAGGCTTATCTGAAACTACAATTAATGAATACACAATGGATAGTTTAAAATCGGTAGGTTTATTTCATCTTAGAAATAATAATACATCCACACTATCGGGTGGACAAAAACAAAAATTGGTTTTAGCATCTGTTATATCTTCAAAACCCAAAGTATTAATATTAGATGAAGTAACATCTATGTTGGACCATATAGATAAAAAGAATTTATTTAAATTATTAATAAATTTAAATAAAAACACAGGCTTAACTATTATAAATATTGCACATGATCTTGACTATATTAGTCATTCAAATAGAATAATAGTCTTAGATAAAGGGAGTATTTTATATGATTTACCATATTGTGAAGTCTTTCAAAACAAAAATAATTTAATTAAATTGGGTATTGGCATTCCTATGATATATTATTTAAAATAAGACTAAGGGATATCCAAAAAATAAACTCTTATTCTCGAGTATGAATTCACACGATTTAAGCGAACTTCAGACGAAAAGAAAAAGAAAATCAAAAAAATAATATCTAATAATTTTTGCCTTAAGTTAGTTTAAAACATGGAATTTATTTTTTTGATATACATAAAATATTTTAGAAGGAAGTATTATAAATGCTAATAAATACTGAAAATTTATTCCATACTATTACACATTCAAATAAAAATAAAACAATACTACTTAACAATATATCGTTAAAAATACCATCTAGTAGTATTACATTAATCGTTGGTCCAACAGGATCAGGTAAGACTCTGCTGTGCCAACATTTTAACGGACTCTTGTTACCATCTGAAGGAAAAGTTATTGTTAATGGAATTGATCTAAATAAAGAGACTTCATATAGAATAATGTCAAAATTCGCTTATATTTTTCAAAACCCATCACATCAGTTATTTCTGAAGAATGTTTATGATGATATTACATACGGTTTAAAGGATTCTCTTTTTTCAAAAAGTGATATTAAAAAAAAAGTTACAAAAATAGTATCACTTTTGGGCATAGATGAAGAGATATTATCGTCGAATATTTACTCAATATCTGATAGCGATAAAAAGAAAATAGCTATTGCAGGTGCACTTTTAGCCGATAAGCCATCAATTATATTTGATGAACCTTTGTGGGGTTTTGATTGTAATGAAAAAACAAATTTTACAAAACTTATATTAGATTTAAAGAATAGTTCTGAAAAGAATATTTTTATAATATCTCATGATATAGATAGCCTTATTGATATAACAGATTATATTGTTGTAATGAAATCTGGGGAAAGTAGATTTTTTGATAAAAAAAGTGATTTTTTTTCAAGTTCAATTGGACTTGATTTTTTATCTCAACAAATGCACGAAGTTAGGGATTTCCTAAAAAAACTAAAACTTTCTCATCCATATATTAATGATAATGTATTTTCAATGACCCAGGCAAAAAAACAATTAGAACTTTTAAATTATAGAGGTGAATTTTAATGAATAAAAATATTTTTACAGGAAGATTTTCATGGGGAGATTCTTTTGTTCATAAAACAAAACCATTTATCAAGCTAATATTATCATTAATTATTGCAATTATTTTGATTAGTTATGATTCATTTTACTCAACCACATTAATATTTACACTTATTTTGTTTATTTCATTTTCTTCAGGTCTTAGAAAAAAAGAATACTTCTTAGCCTTAAAATTTAGTCGTATATTTATTTGGTTTGCATTATTTTCAAGTTTTATGAAATATTCTCATGACTATTACTTTAAGTGGTTATTTATTACTATATCTAGTGAAAATTTGATATATGCATTACTTATTTCTTTTAAAATTTATTCAATTATACTCTTATCTACAGCTATATCTACGACTACATCAATCACTGACTTTATAAAAGGTTTTAGAGGATTCAAGTTAAATAACTTTATTATGATATGTTTATTAGCTCTTAACTTTATTCCTATTATTTTTGAGGAAGCTGATAAAATTTTCAAAGCTCAAGCTGCTAGAGGAGTATCTACAAAAGATAAAAAAATTATGAAAAGGTTAAATAATTTTATTTTAATTATACCTCCGCTTTTTTTATCTACATTAAGAAGATCAGAAACAACATCTTTAGCATTATATTCAAAATGCTATGGTATGCCACTTCCAAGAAAAAATATTCCTAAGTTTTCATTTTCTAAGTATGACATTATATTTACTATACCATTTATAGTAGTAGTAGTAGTTATTTTCTGTATAAATTATTTTAATTATATATAAAACTTATGTATGACAGCTTTAAGATTTCTATTTATTGTCAAGTTATTTGCTATATTTCAAATTATTTCCCAGAGTAAATTTGAAAATATGTTAAAAAATGGATATAAAAAATATGGATCCAGTGTAAAAGAAACTTATATAATCTTTTAAGGGATATCCAAAAATTCAATGGGAAATAATATATACATAGGAAGTATATATTATTTGTAATCAATGAATATATTTTAAATGTTGATTCTGCTACTCAAAAAACTCTTATTTTTTGCTAAATTTAATATGAAAGTGATGAAAATTTGCACAAATTTTTCTTGAAATCAACTTTTTGCACTAGAATCAGTGTTTTATATATTATGATTTATTAACAAAATAAATGATATATGTTATAATTTATAAACCAACTAATAATTACTTAAAAAGCATTTAATTAATTATATGGAATTTAATTTAAAAAATTAACATTATTTATAAGAAAAAGCCATTAAAATAATTTTATAGGAAGCTATTAAAGTGTAACTTTATAAAAATACAATACATTTTATTAATGAATATAATGCTTTACTATAAACATAGTTTATCCCAAAATTTTATTGTTTTTCTTGAGGAAGAATAATAAAAAAGACTATTATCTATAAACATAAAAGATTATCTATTATTAATATTGAGGAAAGAGAATTAATTTGATTTTAGTTTACATCATTGTGTTTTATTAGTAAAAGTTTTATAGAATATATAATTTTATATAATATTCTGAAGGGGGAAAAAGTATGAAAACTAAGTTTAAGGTTGCTCTAACAATTTGTGTTACTTTAGCAGTATTAAGTTCATCTCTATTTATTGCTACTCTTAATGCAGCATCATCAACTCATGAAGCAGAGGCTAGTTCAAACAACTTGAAGTATGCTTCAGTATCAGGCGGCAATGTTGTGTTTGATAATAAGAAAGATGCATATGTTGAGATGAAAAAGGTTAATTCTCCAAGCAGTGGAAATGCAACATTAACTTTTTATTACAGCGCAAGTAACTCTTTTCCATTAGAACTTAAAGTTAATGGAAGTACTATTTGTAGCAAAGATACTATTTCATCATCATCAAAAACTGTTTCTTACAGCGCAAATATGAACAGTGGTTCTGATAATAAAATTAAGTTTAAAATCAGAGAAGCCGTAAGTGGAGTGAAGTTAGACAAGGTTGTTATTAGTACTGATGGATCATCAAGTGGTTCAACTTCAAGTACTTCAACTCCAAGTGACTCAAGTTCAACTTCAAGTTCAAGTTCATCAGGTGGTAGTGCAAAATGGTCACAAGATGGAGATGGAACTATTACTGTAACTTCAGGTGTATTTGATGGCGGTGGAAAAAGTTATGGTAGTAATGTTGGCGACGGAAGCCAAAGTGAAAGTCAACCTGCAGTTTTTGAATTAGAAAAAGGAACAAGTTTAAAGAATTGCAAAATAGTACCACCAGCTGGCGATGGAATCCATGTAGATGGTAATAATACTGTTTCAAATGTTACTTTCACTGATGTAGGTGAAGATGCGATTTCAATGCGTAGTGGTGCAAGTGGCGGAAAAGTTACAGTAGAAGATTGCTCTTTCTCAAAAGCAGATGATAAAGTTTTACAGGTTAATAAAGAAAGTACTTGGTACTTATATGATAATACTGTTAATGGTGCTGGTAAAGTAATGCGTCAAAATGGTGGAAAAACTTTCAAATTAACAGTTTATATTGATGGATTAAAAGCAACTGGTGTTAAAGAAGCGATAGTAAGAAGTGATTCATCAAATTGTACTGTATACTACAAAAATATTTCCTGTAATTTGTCACAATCTGATTGGTGGATGGGAAAATTAACTGCGAAATCTTGGTAATTTATAGGAAAACCAAATAACTAAAAATAGCAAAAATAGAAATAGCTGTATCGAATCTTGATACAGCTATTTTTATTAATTATAAATGAAGAACTATACATCCATCTTTGTGTGATTTCAGTACGCGCAATTTATGAATATTATAAAGAACATGGTTATAAAACAGTGGTAATGGGTGCTTCATTTCGTAATCCTGGTGAGATAATTGCGTTGGCTGGTTGTGATCGTCTTACCATTTCACCAGTTCTTTTTTTAGTAATTAAAAATATTAAGAAGACCACTTCTATTTAAAATTCTCTTTTCATTTTTTCGAATATTATTCTATTAAAATCAAACTTACAATATTGTAAGTTTTTATTTCACTAGTGAGTAACTTTAGTTGTTTATAATTAAATTTAGAATAGTCTAACAAATAATACTAGAGAAGTAGAGTTTATTTTTTGGATATTCCTTAGGAGAACCTAAAAAATAAATTTTTAAGGAGAAATAAAAAATGACAATTTTAAAAACAATTAATTTAAATAAGGTATATAATTCTGGAAACATTGAAACTAGAGCATTAAACAATGTAAATGTTAAAATAGAAGAAAAAGAATTTGTTGCTGTAATTGGACCTAGTGGTTCTGGAAAAAGCACTTTTTTACATATGCTAGGAGGTGTGGATAAACCAACATCAGGAGAAATTTATATTGGTGAGAGAAAAATAAATGATTTAAATGAAAAAGAATTAGCTGTATATAGGAGAAGAAATATAGGTTTTATATTTCAATCATACAATTTAATATCAGTTTTAAATGTTGAGGAAAATATTAGTATGCCAGTTTTATTAGATAATAAAGATAAAGTGGAAGACTTAGACGAATTATTAGATTTTTTAGGATTAAAAGATAAAAGATATAACCTCCCTTCAGAACTATCAGGTGGACAACAGCAAAGAGTTGCTATAGGTAGAGCTTTAGCCTACAAGCCAGGAATCATTCTTGCAGATGAACCAACTGGTAATTTAGATCGAAAAAGTGGAAAAGATATTATTGATCTATTGAAATTTTCAGCAAAAAAATATCATCAAACTCTAATTATAATATCACATGATTTAGAAATAGCTTCACAAGCAAACAGGATACTTAATATAGAAGATGGTATTATGAATGAGGTGGATAAATAATGAAAAAATATACAGGTATTACAAATAAGTATTTAAAAATTCAAAAGAGAAGAACAATTTTAACAATTACAGGTGTCATTCTAGCAATTTCTTTAATTGTGACAATACTTACTTTATATTTAAGTTTTTCCAAAAGTTTAATTGAAACAACTAAAGAAAGCTCTGGAGAATATCATTTTAAAACAACTAATACAATTGGTGAACTTATAAGTAAAGTAGAAAATAATAATGATGTTGAAAAAATAGGTGTTTTGAGAGAATTCGGGACTGCTTTTGTCTCAAAAGTTTCTGAAAAGGAAAAAAAATATGACCCAAAAGCTCCTGACAATAGAACAGTAATAATAAATGAAATAAATGATCCTGATTATAAGTTGATTCCAATTAAGCTTTTAGAGGGAAGAAAACCTGAAAATGAAAATGAAATTGTTTTGGAAAAAACAGCAGTATTATTTCTAGATGAAAAATTAAATATTGGTGATAAAATTAGTTTACCTATTATGGAAAGTAAATATAAAGGTAAGGAATTTAATGAAACTTTTACAAAGGAATATACATTAGTTGGAATAAAAGAAAATAATATACTTATATCCACCAATTACTACTCAATAGGTTTTACATATTTAGATAAGGAGAATATAGATAAGAATAATTTTTATAATGTATTTGTCAAATTATATTCACCAGATAATTGTAAAGAAAAAGCCCAAACTTTAAATGAAAATCTAAAAGTAAACGAATATGCAAAAAATAAGAATTTAGAATCAGAATTAATTTATAATAGTGAATTATTAAGATGGTTATTTGAAAGTGAAAATAACTTATTTAATAAAAATATGATAATTGTTTTATTAATAATACTAACTTTAATAATTATTTCAGCAACTGTGGTAATATATAATTCATTTAATATATCAGTATTAGAAAAAATAAGACAATTTGGTATCTTAAGATGTATTGGAGCTTCTTCCAAACAAATAAAAAAAATCGTTTTAAAAGAGGCAAGTATAATTGGAGCTATAGGAATTCCCATTGGTATAATTATTGGACTTATTGTATCAAAGATAATGTTACTATTTTTAGAAAACTATGCATCATTTTTAAAGTTAAAATTGCTATTAGATATAAATATTTATGTTATTATACTATCTTTTTTATTAGGTATTGTAACAATATATATTTCAGCTTTTGGACCAATGAGACAGGCTGCCAAGATATCACCTGTTGAAGCAGTCAAAAATACTGGAAGTATAAAGCATGAAAATATTAAAAAAAGTAAAAATATTAACAAGTTTAAATTAATAAAAAAAATATTTGGCATAGAAGGACAATTAGCATACAAAAATTTAAAAAGAAATAGAAAAAGATATCGAATTACACTTCTTTCAATGATTATTAGTATTGTATTATATTTATTTTTTATTGGTTTTGCTGACTTGACAACTGGTACAGGTGAAACTGTAAATGAAGATGTTGGAGATTTCTATTTTATGCTAAAAGATTCTAGTAGAAATTTTTCCGATGATGTAATAGATAAGATTAAAAAAATTGAAGAAATCCAATCGGTATATGAAATACAGGAAAGTTCAAAATTTAAAGAAAATAGTATAGATATTTCATTGATAGACAATAATAATGCTAATAAAAAGGATATAAATGTTATATCCTTTGAAAATGATGGATTAAGGGATTTAAAAGAGTATATTGTTGATGGAACAACTGATAAAAATGAGTTATCAAAAAACAATGGTGTAATATTAATTAACACTACACTTATCTTTAAAAATGGAAAAAGAAAATATGAAGAAGATTTAGAATATAAAGTTGGAGATAAATTAAAATTAAAAGTTGGTAAAGATGAAAAGGAATTGAAAGTAGAAGGAATTGTTAAAAAAGGACTTTTTTATGGAGCCACATATAATACTGAAAATTCAATGCTAATAATGACTAATGATAAAACTTTTAAATACATATTCAATGAAAGTAAAATAAATGGACTCGTTATAAAATCTAAAGATAAAAATCAAAATAAAATTATTTCAAGTAAATTTACTAAACTAATTGAAAAATATCCTGAATATGAATTTATTTCATTTGGTGATAATGCAAATAATATAATGAGAATACTTATTGTGATGAAAATATTCTTATACGGTTTTATTATAATTGTATCTATAATCAGTATTTTAAATATAATAAAT
>JBDMZA010000177.1:0-3248 GCA_039770155.1 Clostridiales bacterium | reverse complement strand
TTTAGACAGTTCTTTTTCGATTCAATATATAATTCTCATAAATAATTTATCTTTATATCTTACTTAAAACAAATAATAACATTAAATGGAATAATAAAAATACTGATTTCCTTTAATTTTTATAATAATTTTTCATGTATAATTATCAAATTTAGAAAATTATTTATTTATTTAATCATAATCAAAAAAATAAACTAGTTAACTTTTTTTGATATCCTTCTTAGCCAAAACTTAAAATTTGTCTTTTGTTTCTGGTTTCATAGATAAACTAATATTTAAATTACCATTTCGGCATCTTAAAGCATCAATGAATTTTTTTTCATTTGAAGAATCTTTAATTACTATTTCATATACAAGTTCATATAAAGTACCTAAATTTGTTGTTTTTACAGTGATTAATTCAATATTTGTTGTGTACCTATCAAAAATATCATCAAATATACCATGATAATCCAAATCTTCAGGAATGACTATTTTCAAAATTTTTAAAGATTCATTGTTATTTCCAAAATTTATTTTACATAAAATCACCATGAACAAACACAACAATATTGTAAACATAATTGCATATGATAAAAGTCCTGTACCACATGCTAAACCGGCTGCCATAGCAAAAAATACATATGCTATATCTTTTGGATCTCCCGGAGTACTTCTAAAACGAATAATTGAAAATGCTCCTGCCAAACTAAATGCTCTCGCTATATTACTACCTACTAGCAAAATTATGATTGCTATAATAGATGGAACCATAACCAATGCTAACATAAAGTTCTTTGAATGTTGTCCTTTTGAATATGTTTTCATATAGGTTAAACTTACTAGTATACCTAATGCAAATGCAGTTATGACAGTTGTTAAAGATCCTAAAAAATTTATTTCAGTTTGAGATGAGATTTCTGTGAGAAAATCAGGCATTATTCGAAACCTCCTCATATTGCGGATTTTGCAAGGAATTCTTATATACTGTTCCATATTTTGAAAATGATGATTTATAAAGTTTATGATTACTTAACATTTTTGAAACCCAAATCGGTATATTATTTTCGGCTTTGATTTCCATTAAAATAATATTTTTATTAAGTAACTTCATACCATAATTACCATAGTTTAAACCTAATTTATATCTTCTTGTCGTTATATTAGAATCAAAAGTTATTCTTAAATCTCTATTTTCATTACAAAAAAATGCTTTTCTGTCATATGAAATATAAATTTTTGGCTCAAGACAATACAAATTTAAAAAATATTCTATTTCATTTAAAACTTGCTTATTCATATAATCCTGAATTTTAGGCTTTTTTTTTGTTTCAATAAAATTATATGCCTCTTTTAATTTAAGGCTGGTTCTTCTTTTATTTACTAATCCATTTACCTTTTTTTTAATCTCTAAGTATACTTTGTCCTCTAATGATGGTACACCATACCCCCTGAGCCTTAATTTCTCTTTATATTTTGGCTTTGAAATTGATTTTCTAATAAGTTCATTATTACATGTATCATAATAAATATTACAAATTGTATAAAATGAATTTTTTTTACTATTTTCATCTGAATACATATGTTTATTTATTATATTTTGAATTTTTACATAAGTATGAATATCCATAATATATTTGTTTTCATACCTATTAAAAACCTCAATAGCCATGATAACACCCCCCTATACACAATTAAATGCTAAATTTAAAATTCCATGAAATGAAATTAGAAGGTTTATCATCATTTTTATTAAATCCATGTAAGTAACTTTAATTATTAATATAATAGAATATTAATTAATTCTATTTAAAATAATTTATTTTCCTTTACATTTTCTAAAATTCGGAAAACAAATTTAAACTAAAATAATATTATAATGGCACCTCCCCAACTAGAATTTTAATACTTAAATCAACTAAAATTAATTATTTATTTATCAGTTATTATTTACCATATTTAATATATTTTACATCATAATTTTACTTACTATTAACTATATATTAACATATTAACCTTAAATTAACCATAAATTAACCTATATTTAATCTACGATTAAAACATAAAGATGCAATCTATCAATCTGTATGAATATTTATACTATTATTTGTAAATTTACTAATTAGCACTATAGTTTAATAAAAATATGATAATTCATAGAATATTTATTGATACATATCTGGTATCTAAGGTCATATAAACATTGTACTTATTTTGCGAATAACAATAGATGCATTTCATGTTACAATTCAATGTTAAAAATAAATTAATTTTCTTTTTTAATCAACTTCCCTGTTTTTAATTTGTTAAAGTACATACCAATTAAAAATAATAATATTGTAATAACTAAAATCAAATATCTATTTAAACTATAATAACTATTATTTAAAAAATACAATTTAGGGAATGTACTAAAAATCATTGGGATTTTTCTACTAAAAAAATAATTAACAGCCCATAAACTCAAACTTGAAATCGAAGCAATTTTAATACTTTTTGTAATTTTAGTTATAAAAAATAGTATTGAAAAATAGAAAAGTGATGTTAGTAAAATATTTTGCATAAAAATAATTATTGGAAAATTTGAAACAAATACACATATACTAGCATAAAAAGCAATAGCTATTAGTATATATGATATGAATATTGCTTTAAATTTGTCATTATGAACACATTCCATACCTGCTGGCTTACATGATAAAATTTCTTTGATATTATTTTTATCTTCAACAAATAAAGCATTTATAAGATATAGCAATACTGCAAGTGACAAATATACCTGTCCAATAATAATTATTCTATTTAATAAATCATATTCAGATATTCCATCATATATTTGTGGTAGTATTTTATTCAAAGCAGGTGGTATAATTATAAAACAAAATAATCCGATCAATATTTTCCACGAAATACTTATTTTAAAACTAATCTTTAGTCTTGAAACCATACTAGAATAAAATGTATACACTTTTTGTGAATTGTTTCTTTTTGTACAACATATATTAAAATTACTATTAGTAAATAAATTACTCCTTTTGTTATTCAATAGTATATATCCAATAATAACAAACAATAATGATATCAATAAATAACTCATCCGATTTGTTATCAATCCGATATCCATAATTGGATTCTTTAAGTTAACTTTTTGCCAATCTATGTAATTCAAAGTAAAACTAGCCGGAAACAAATTAAAAAACCATATAATTAGTAAAATCGGATATGTTATCTTTCCATCTGATATCATTACATTTAATAAAAAAGACAAT
>JBDMZA010000176.1:0-4596 GCA_039770155.1 Clostridiales bacterium | reverse complement strand
TGATATATAATATAATTTTGTAAATACTAATTAAGGAGAACTTAAAAGTATAAAAAGATATTAATTTTTATAAAGGTGAATAAATGAGAAAACAAAGCTTAAGGATAATTTTAATATTAATTTTATTTATTTTATTTTATTTCAAAAATATTTATAATAATAACAATGAATATAATAAAACAAAAAATAAATATTATCAAAGTAGTATTGAAGTGGAAAATAATAATACAGAAATAGTTTTTTTAGATAAAAAAGTAAAAATTATGGTTGTTTCAGATTTGCATTATTTTCCATTTGAATACACATCTGAAACTGATGAATATAAGGAGAATGTCCCAAATAATAGAAAGCTTATAAAAGAAAGTGAAGCTATAAATAATGAGATGAAAAATAGAATTATTAAGTCAGATGTAGATTTGGTATTTTTAACAGGTGATTTAACTAAAGACGGAGAAAGACAATCTCATTTAGAATTTGCAAAAATATTAAATGAGATAGAGAATTCAGGTAAAAAGGTATTTGTTGTTCCGGGAAATCATGATATTAATGGGAGTAATGCTGTTAAGTTTGAGGGTGAAAACCAAATTGATGTTGATACTGTAAGTGCAGAGGAATTTAAAAAAATTTACAAAAATTTTGGTTATGATGAGGCTATTTCAATTGATAAAAATTCAATTAGTTATATGGTAGAACCTGTTAAGGGAATGAAATTGATTGCAATTGATTCCTGCATATATGGAATAAATGATGAAGGTATGTTTTCTGAAACAGGAGGTAGTGTTGATGAAATTAAATTGAAATGGATAAAAGAGCAGATTAAAAATATTGATCCTAATAAGGAACTTATACTATCAATTATGCATCATAATTTAATTGAACATTTTGAAAATCAAGATAAATATTTTGAAGGTTATGTAGTAGAAGAATCTGAATCAATTAAAAATAAATTTGCTGATATGGGAATTAGAGTTGTTTTTACAGGACATTTTCATATTTCTGATATAGCTGTAAATATAACTAATAAAGGTAATTCAATTTATGATGTAGAAACTGGTTCTATTATTACTTATCCGTGCCCGTATAGAATTATAGAAATAGATAAAAATATTATGAATATATCAACTGAAAGGATTGATTATGTTGATTTTTACGGTATTAATTATGACTTTCAAAAATATTCTTATGAGTTTTTATTAGATGGATTAGGAGTACTTATACATAAAATGTTTAAAGAATATATTAAGGATAAGAAATTAGATACTGAAGATGTAGATTATCTAATGAATATAAATATTACAAAAGATTATACTGCTGAAAAAATTTTTACAGAAGCGATGATGGAAAACTACTGTGGAGATGAAAAGATTTCAGAAAATCAAAAATTTGTTATAGATAAACTATTAAATTCTGATTTAAAAATTTATAAACTAATTGGAGAAATTACAAAGTCATTATTTGAGGATAATTTACCAGAGGATAATACTATAAAAATTTATTTAGACAAGGTAAATGAATAAAATTTATAAATAATTATTATAAAAACAAAAACAGGCTAAAAAATAATACTTGATTTTTTAGCCTGAAAGTTATTTGAAACAACAGAATTTCTTATTAATTTATTAGCTCAAAATTTATATTATCAAAATAAGCTGTTCCTATCTCATTACATATTCCAACATGTATGGTTATTTTATCGGACGAAGAATCTGGCGGAATAAGTACTGAAGTTTCATAATAAGTCCAGTCTGTAGTAGATCTAACATATGGAGTTATACTATATTTAACTTCATCATTATTATCATGATATAAGATCATTGCGAATGCTCCCTGATCACCTAGATTATTACTATTAGATGAAACTTCATCTGTCTTCATGTACAATGATAATTTGTATTGCTTACCTTTTTCTATATCTATATCTTGATAATAAGTTATTTCACTATATTGTCCAGGCTCTATAGTTTTGATTAATTCAACTTTTAATGATTTAGAACCTTTATACATAATTTTATTTGATAATGAGCAAATACCTTCAGTTCTTAGATTATTTATTAACCATATTAAATCATTATCTTCAATATTTGGATTTTTAACTAAATTACTTGCTTTACTATCAGGAATTTTAGTAGTAACAGTTTCTGATTTAACAGGATATTTTTTAGAATCTATTATGGTATTAGTTGGATGATTACTGGATAAAGGACTTTTATTTGTCTTGCTTGAAATAAAAAATAAAAATATTATCAATAAACATATAGCTGATATTGAAGATGAAATTAAAATAAATTTTTTATTTGGAGTTTTTTTATTTGAAATATTATCATCAACTGGTAAATAATTTATTGTATTTTGACTGTTTCCAAATATTTTATTTATTCCATTTGAGCTATTTAAATTTATTTCATTACTTGATGAAATTGAGTTTTGATTAAAGTCAAGTTTATTATTTGGATTATCATTTAATTGAAGTATTTTTTTTAAATCATTTTTCATATCATCTATTTTTTTATATCTTAATTCAGGTTTATAAGAACATGCTTTCAAAATTACTTTTGAAAGAGCAGTACTTGAGTTTTGAGGAGCTGGAAGATCTTTACCTGATAATCTTAGAGCAGATGAATTCTGCATTCCAGTAACTGATAATTTTTGGTTATCTTTTATAAATGGTAAATTTCCATTATTACATAATTTATATAGAAGAATCCCCAAAGAATAAATATCGGAAAGTTTACTAAATGGTTTTCCTTCTGCTATCTCTGGAGGGATTATTGTTGAATCAAACATTGGGTTAAATTGTAAATCTCTTAATAAATTAAAATCACTTATTTTAAAAGTATTATTTTTTGAAATAAATATATTTGATTCTTTTATATTTTCATGTACTATATTTGAATTATGAAAGGCACTAATTGCATTACAAACTCCCATACCTAAACATATTAAATCATTTTCTGTAAATGCATTTTTTTTAATATAATCGTAGAGAGGTGTAGCATATTCCATTTTTAAAAATAAATACCAAATATCTTTTTTTTCGTCTTTTTTCACCATAAAGTTTTCTAAACTAATAATATTACTGTGACCATTTAATTTAGAAATATTTTTGAGTGTTAATAAAATATTATTAACTGAATTTGCATAAAATTGATTTATTTCTTTTTTATCATTTTTGAAATATTCACAAATAATTCTATTTTGTTCTTCATTCGGGATCGTTAACATTTTTACAATAGAAAGATTTTCAGGATCATCATCCTTTGCCATAGTATATACAAAGCCAGAACTTCCTGAATCTAAAGGTTTTAAAATTTTCCAATCTTCCCATAATGGTTCAAATTTATAAATTATGTTGTTATTATTCATTATACTCACCTACGATATAAAATTATATAACCACTATATATTATATAATGATTTGGTAAAAACAACAATCTAACATACAATATAAATGTCACTGATGTAATAATAAAAAACACGATTTAGGAGATATTCAAAAAATAAATAGTGATTCTAGAGTAATGAATCATGCAACTTCAATGATTCTAATACTAGAAGAATATAGTATTATTTTCTGGCTATATTAAGGATTTTTTTTAATAAAATTATTCCATTTACATTATTACCTACTAGAAAGATCAAAGAAAACTATGTTTCTTCTAATACTATATACGAAATTTCAAATTTATTTAATAAATCTAATGTATCAGATAATCTTAAATGATCTATATTTAATAGAAGTATACTACTATAGAGAAAAGAGTTTTGAACTTCTTTAAATATATCATCAGTTAATCCTTTCTGTTTTAAATAGTAACTAATGCATTCTTCATATTGTGATTCTACAACTTTATCAATGCTTATATTTAAGGAGCTTTTTTTTGATTTTATTTCATTTAAATTACTTAAATAAGTATCAAATGTATTTTGGTTATTAGGGTTATTATAAAAGAAATTGAAATTTTGTTTTACCCATAAATCAGAATTTATATAAAAATTCAGTAACTTGTTTTTAGAATTTTGAAAGTTCTTTTGATTTGTTGAATTTGAGGGAGATGATTTATAAATTTTTTCGAAATACACATAATTTTTATTTAAATCAATGTATTTATTCATTATTGTTGGGTCTTCAAAGTCTAATAAGGATTCACCAATTTTTGAAAGATAATAGATAACACATGAAAAATCATTGTTTGTCGGATTACTAAAAGTTTTAATTAAATTTATATCAATATCAGAGTAATTCAATGTTATATATTCTATAGGTTCAAGTTGATTCTTATCAATCATTGAATATAAATCATATTTGTCAAATTTTTTATATGATTGATAAGAAGTTTTCATTTCATAATCAGATTCAAATATAATTTTAGTTATAGAAAATTGATCTACTAAAGTTGAAATGGTTTTAGTAAAGTTTTTTTTATCTTGAGAGTTATCTTGTGATACTATAAAGACTATATTACTACTAATACTTATAGAGCTTTTTTTAATTTGCCAATTATAAATTAGTGATTTTTCTGTACGGTCTAAAATATTTCCTGAATTTATATTAAATTCAATATTTTTATTTTTTTTAGAGTTTTTGATTATTGAATT
>JBDMZA010000175.1:0-4648 GCA_039770155.1 Clostridiales bacterium | reverse complement strand
ATTCTTATAAAATTGTATCGAAAATAATGAATTTATTAGGAGTTATTAATTATAATATTGAATTTTTTAATTTAATACTAAGAAAACTTTCTCACTTTATTGAATATTTTATATTACTAATAGTTGTTTTTTTGTTAGTTGAAATGTTTATTAAATTTTCAAATAAAAGCCTTATTATTTCTATAATAATTTGTTTTTTATATTCTGTATCAGATGAAATTCATCAACTTTTCATTAGTGGTAGAACATCCAATATGTTTGATGTTCTAATCGATTCAACAGGAATTATTTTTAGTGCACTAATAATATATATTATAAAAAATAGATAAAATATTAAAAAACATAATGTAAACTTAGGAGAATCTAAAAATAATACTAAGTTTTTTTCATTTGAAGTTCGCTTAAATCATACACTAATTTATATTCGAAAATTTAAGTTTATTTTTTGGATATCCCTTAGAAATAAAGATAATAAAGCAAAAAAACAAATTCATATATTTCAAGTAAAATTCAGACGAAAAGAATTGTATGTTTGTTTTTCCGTATTTATATGACTTTTTATAATATATGTTCAAAAAATCTCTCATTTAATTTGTTAGTCATACAATAATTCTCAAATTAGAAGGTTAGAGTAATTTAACCGTTTTATTTGAAAAAAAATCATAAAATGTTTCACGTGAAACATTACTACTACTAATTTATTTATATAAATATTCAAATTATATTATTCAAAGAAAGTAATTTATATTCTATTACTTTTATGAATCTTTATTATGCTTTACCAGTTATTTTAGACTTCAGAGAACATAAAAAATTCTGAATTCCTTTCCTCTTAGGGATATCCAAAAAACAAACTCAATTTCTCGAGTATGAATTCGCATGATTTAAGCGAACTTCAGACGAAAAGAATTCGGTATTATTTTTTAGGCTCTCCTAAGACAATTTTTTTCTGAAAAATATCTATTTTAACGAATTTTCAAAAAAAATTAACTAGTTTATTTTTATATTCTGCCTTAAAATTCGATTAAATCATAAAAACTAATATTCGAAAATCATGGGATGTTTTTAGATATTCCTAGTACAGATTTAATATCCTGATTTTTTGATATTTTTCTATACAAAAAAAAGAAATATAAATTCTCATTTATACTTCTTTTTTTTTTGTAGTTTATGCATCTTGTTCTTTTTTGATTTTTTCTATTAAAATATTACAGTCTTCTAAAAAAGATGATTTACTAAACTTATTTTTTAATTCATTTAAATACATTAAAGCATCTTCGTTTTTATCTAACTTATACTCACAATATCCAAGATAATATAAACAATCATCTGCATATTGACTCGAATCAGATAAATTATAACAAGTACTGTATTTATCAATTGCTACTTTATATTCCCCAATTTCCATATTTCTAATTCCATCATCATACAATAATACAAGTGCTTTTTTTTCTGTTTTTTCAATCAATTGATTATATAATTTTTGTCCGTTTTCTCCTAGAATTTCATATTCCACATCTTTTAATATTATTGCTGTGTTAACAATCTCATTTCTATCAAAATTGTCCTTTGCATTAATTAAAATTTCATAATTTTCTATAGAAGCTCCGCTTCCCTCTTTTGAATCATCTTTTGTAATAGTTTGTATTTGCCTATTAGCCTCTTCTAGCTTTTCTTTTGCAAGTTTTAATTCTTCTGATAATACTTCATTTTCTTTTATTGCTGAACTTAAATTCAGCTTATACTTCCCTACTTCCTCTTCATTTTGAGAATTTTGATCTTTTAATGTTTCATAACTATCACTAAATTTTATTTGACTATACATTGTAATTAATAAAACAATAAATGCACTTATAAATAATACTACTGCATAGACCCATATAGTTCTTTTTCTATCATTTTTGTCTAACATCTGTAAAACACTCCTAGTAAGCTTGTTAGATATCATATAGCAATTTGACCATTTTTTTCATAATATCAGTCAAATTGCTATAGTATTAACTTTATAATTAAAAATAGATAAAATATTTAAATTAAGCTTCAATTTTAGTTATATAATTATCCTTTGCTATCTCAATCACGTTTTTTTCTTCATCTGATAAAGTATATGATGAATTATTATTTTTAATAGGTTTAGCATACATTGTAGAATTTTCTCTACAATATAATCCGCTTAAAACAACTCCATCATTATTATTATCAAGTAATGCAATTGAAAAACTCATATCACTTCCTACATCTTTAAATGCACTATATCTTATTAATCCCACTTTTTTAATAGAGATGTTAGAAATATTCTCAATATTTTTCATTTTACTTTTTATTAATTTGTAATCTTCTTTTATTTCATCAGATTTTTCTAAGTACTTATCTAATTGTTCTCCTATACCTCCTTTATCTAATTCATCAAAAAACTTTTTATATTTTTTTTTCAATTTTAATATACTAATTCTATTTATTAATAGTATTAAAAATACTAATAAAAATTGTACAACAACAATTATAAATAGTATTTCTATATTGATATATGATATTATCTTTTGCATTTTTAACTCCTTTCATTTAAAGCTTTATTAAAGCAAATTCTTTTATATCCAAATAAACTCATTATTTCATTACTTATCCATATATAACTATTACTATTCATTTTTCCACCATGATTTTACTAAATTATCTGAAAAATATATAAATACTATTCTCACTTTATGAAAAACTATTATAAATTTTATAAATATATTTTATATACTATTTCATGCATTCATAAAATAAAAGAAAATCACAAATATTAAATGTTTCACGTGAAACATTCTTTTAGAATAATCTAAAATAATATCACATTTTTTGATTATTCTAAAACTAAATATAACCCTTCTCATTTAAATCCAATTTTTCTAATATTCTCTCAAGAGCTTCTTTATCATTATATTCAATCACAATTTTTCCTTTATCATTATCAGTTTTTTTGAAAGTTAGTTTCGTTTCAAAGAAATCACGCAATTTATCTTCAATCTGTTGATATTCTGGCTCTAAGTTTTTTCTTCTTGACTTTAATTTTTTATTATTATCTTTATTAAAACCTTTTATGATTTCTTCAGTTTTTCTTACACTTAACTCAGCATTAATTATAGTTTCTGCAATTTTAACTTGCTGTAATTTATCTAATACCAATAAAGCTCTTGCATGACCATAAGTAATATCACCATTTACAAGATAATTTTTTACATCTTCATGTAATGCTAATAATCTCATTGTATTTGATATTTCAGATCGACTTTTACCAATGATTTTTGAAAGCTCTTCTTGTGTTATTTTATATTCAGATATTAACTTATCATAAGCTTTTGCTTCTTCTATTTGATTTAAATCCTCTCTTTGTATATTTTCAATTAATGCAATTTCCATTACATCTCTATTTGATAAATCTTTTATAATAGAAGGAATTTCAGTTAAACCTGCTTTTTTTGCAGCTCTCCATCTTCTTTCTCCTGCTACAATTTTATATCCATCAGTATGTTTTTTAATAATTATTGGTTGTAATATTCCATGTTTTTTTATAGAATCTGCAAGTTCCTCTATTCTTTCATCATCAAAACGTTCTCTTGGCTGATTTGTATTATTAGTTATATCATTTATTTTAATTTCTTGTACACTTCCAGATTTAATTTCTTCTATTATTTTATTACTTTCAATATCATCTGCTGTTGAAGATGTTGAAATTAAAGCCCCCAAACCCTTTCCTAATCCACTTCTCTTCATTTTTAAACCTCCTACGATTTTTCTATTACTTCTTTTGAAAGTTGTTGATAATAATCTGAACCCTTTGATTTTGAATCATACAAATAAATTGGTAAGCCAAAACTCGGAGCTTCACTTAATCTAACATTTTTAGGTATAACACTCCTATAAACTCTCTCCTTGAAATATTTCTTAACTTCATCAGCAACCTGTATTGATAAATTTGTTCTTGCATCAAACATTGTTAGTACAGCACCTTCAACATATAATTTAGGATTTAAATATTGTTTTACAAGTTTAACTGTGTTCATAAGTTCACTTAAACCCTCTAATGCATAATACTCACATTGTACAGGTATTAAAATTGAATCAGCAGAAGTTAATGCATTTAACGTTAAAAGTCCAAGTGATGGTGGACAATCTATAAAAATATAGTCATACTCATCAACTATATCACCTACAGCTTTCTTTAAAATTAATTCTCTATTTGATATTGATACAAGTTCAACTTCAGCACCTGCTAAAGATGTATTTGAAGGACAAATAGAAAGACCTTTAACTCTTGTTTCAATAATAGCTTCTTTAAATGGTGCACCATTTATAATTACATCATAAGTAGTTTTATTCAATACTGACTTATCTATGCCTAATCCACTTGAAGCATTTCCTTGGGGATCAATATCTAATAATAAAACTTTTTTTCCCTCTAAAGCAATACCTGAACTTACATTTACTGCTGTTGTTGTTTTGTAGGGTAGAAAATTAACGCCATTCTTATGGTTTTTAATAGTCCCCCTCCGAACCGCACGTACACCTTTCAATGTATACGGCTCTCCAGTTGTAAATAAAAAAAATTCATCAAAAATCAAGTTATACACAGGCTTAATCTAGTTATATTAAGCCTTTATGAATT